>NZ_MLAQ01000014.1 GCF_002272895.1 Helicobacter sp. 12S02232-10 | reverse complement strand
TTAAATTTATATTTTATGTCTTAAAAAATCATCAAAATGAATTTCAAAAACATCTTTATGGTGCTTCAATGCCAAAATTAGATAAAAATTATCTTTGGACACTTCCAATCCCCATCCCACCCATAGAAGTCCAAAATGAAATCGTTGGGATTTTGGATCGATTTGATGCTTTGTGCAATGATCTTTGCATTGGTTTGCCTGCTGAAATCAATGCACGTCAAAAACAATATGAGTATTATCGGGATCAGTTATTGGCATTTAAGAAAAATGATTAAAATCAGGTATGAGTGTATTTGCGGGGATTGATCGAAAGTTTTTGGTGCGGAAGAGAGGACTTGAACCTCCATACCTTGCGGCGCCAGATCCTAAGTCTGGTGCGTCTGCCAGTTTCGCCACTTCCGCGCTGTAGTTTGAAACTTTATCCTGTTCCAAAATAAAGGTTTGTATTTTACTTATTAAACCTTTAAAAAAAACTGAATAGAGTTGATAAAATAAGGCTTATGCGAAAATTAAAGTAATTTTTGGATATTGTTTTAATAAATTTTTCAATAAAGGATTGTCAATGTATGATCACATTGTTGCACGCAAAAAAATTTATAATCCAAATTCTACAGAGGGTGTCAATGATCGCAAGATATTTGGAGGCAATCCCACGAGTATGTTTGACCTCAATAAGATTAAATATCAATGGGCATATAATCTTTGGAAGTTGATGTTAGCAAATACGTGGTTTCCTGAAGAGGTCAATATGAACCCTGATAAGCGCGATTACAACGGCGGTCTTACCGATCAGGAAAAATTAGGCTATGATAGGGCTTTAGCCCAGCTGATTTTTATGGATAGTCTTCAAACCAATAATTTGATCGATAATGTTAATCCTTATGTTACAAGTCCTGAAATTAATCTTATTCTTGTTAGACAGGCCTATGAGGAAGCCTTGCATTCCCAAAGTTATGCAGTGATGGTGGAATCCATTTCTGCAAATACTGATGAAATTTATGATATGTGGCGTACAGATATGCAGCTTCGAAGTAAAAACGACTATATTGCCAATGTTTATTTGGAGCTTGCCAAAAATCCGACAGAAAGAAATTTTGTTAAAGCAATGTTTGCCAATCAGATTTTGGAGGGGATTTATTTTTACAGCGGCTTCAGTTATTTTTATACGTTGGCTCGTAGTGGGAAAATGCTTGGATCTGCTCAGATGATCCGCTTTATTCAGCGTGATGAGGTGACGCATTTGGTGTTGTTTCAAAATATGATCAATGCTTTGAAAAGTGAGCGTTCAGATTTATTTACAAAAGATCTTGAAGAAGAAGTGGTTGAAATGTTTAAAAAAGCCGTTGAAATTGAGTCAGCTTGGGGAGATTATATCACTCAAGGACAGATTTTAGGATTGACATCAGAGATTATCCATCAATATATCCGTTATTTAGCTGATGAGAGGCTTTCAAAAGTGGGTATTTCTAAACTTTATAATGTCCCTCATCCTATTAAATGGGTCGATCAATTTGCTAGTTTTAACGATCAAAAAACGAATTTTTTTGAAGCTAAAGTAACCAATTATGCGAAAGGGAGCGTAAATTTTGATGATTTCTAAACGATTGTATGCTTTGCAGATTAAAACACGGCAAGATTTTGAGGTTAATCTTGCTCAAATTGGGGATTTGATTCAAAAATGCCCACAAGATTCTATCGTTTTGACCCCTGAAGTTGTTTTTAGTGGGTTTGCTTATCAGAGAATGGAAGAGGCAAGTGATTTTTCTAAAAAAGTCACTGAATATCTCTTAAAAATATCAAATGATAAGAGCATTATTACAACGATGATTGAAAAAAATGGCAATTATTTTTATAATAATTTAAAGGTTTTTCATAAAGGCGAAGTAATCCACAAGCAAGCAAAACATAAATTATTTTTGCTTGGAGAAGAGCATTTGCATTTTCAAGCCGGAAATATTGAGGAGATCACTCCTTTTTTTATTGATGGTATTCAATGCGGGGCTTTAAATTGTTTTGAACTTAGATTTATTGATTTGTGGAAACGAATTTGTGGGGCTGAAATTATTTTTGTTCCTGCCCAATGGGGTAAGGCAAGAAAAGATCATTATGAAACCCTTACAAAAGCTCTTGCTATTGCTAATCAAGCTTTTGTGGTTGCAAGTGATAGTGCAAACGATCAGATGGCAAAAGGTAGCGCAATCATTACCCCCTATGGTTTGGTTTATAAAGATGATGGTAGGGAAATCGTTTCTTTGGAAGCGGATTTAAATGAAGTCAATAAAATGAGAAAATATATTCACATTGGTTTGGAATTAAAAAATGTTTAAAATCAAAAGTCATTTGATGTGTGAGGAAATTGCTAAGCAGTTTCCTCTTGAAGAAAATGTTCGAACAGCTATTGCTAGCATTGATCGTGAGCTTTTTGTACCTTCTTCTCTGAAGCATTTAGCTTATAATTTAGATGCTCTTCCGATGGGTGCAGATCAATGGATTAGCTCCCCTTTGACGGTTGCAAAGATGACTCAATATTTAATGCCTGAAGGTGCTGATAGTGTGCTTGAGATAGGTTGTGGAAGTGGCTATCAAGCGATGGTTCTTTCAAAATTGTTTCGCAGAGTGTTTTCGATAGAACGCATTGAAAAACTTCTTTTGGAGGCAAAAGAAAGGATCAGAAAATCAGGTGTGAGCAATATCAATACAAAGCTTGATGATGGGCAAAGAGGTTGGGCTGCTTTTGGTCCTTATGATAGGATTTTATTTTCGGCTTGTATAAGCGATATTCCTCAAGCCGTTGCCGATCAACTTGAAGAAGGCGGGTTGCTTGTAGCTCCGGTTTTGGAAGGCGGTTCTCAAGTGATTAAACGTTATCGCAAAAAAAATAATCAGCTCCAAGCCCCTGAAATTCTTGAAAAATGCTTGTTTGTGCCGGTTGTAGATGGCGTGATGCGGTGATGGAATCAGATCTGCTTATTTTTGAGGGAAATAATCTTTTATATTTCTTTCTTTCCCCAAATAGTCTTGATATGACTGTTTTGGCTGTAATAATCTTGGGGTGGGGGATTTTTGGGATTACTAGATTTGATAAGCATTGTCGCGATGTTTTTGATCTAATGTCTTTTTGTGTCTTTGTGCTTGCATTGCTTTTATTTTTGGGATTGGGTGTTGGGTTTTTTTATCAGGGAATCTTTCGTTTTTGGGCAATGGCGGTTTTTTCTTTGATGTTGCTTTTGGCGTTGGTTGATCTTAAAAAGTTAGCTGTGCCTGATTGGATGAATTTTGGGTTATTTTTTATTGTGATTTTTGGTGTTGTATTTTTTGAGGGCAATGGAGCGCTATTTGTGAATAAATTGCTTGATGGATTTGGTTTGGCAGGGCTGTTTGCAGTATTGAGAATATTTGGAGATATGATTTTTAAGCGTGAAGTTTTAGGGGAAGGGGATATTGTTTTTATCGCTTCAAGCGGATTTTTATTTGGGATTAATGATGCTTTGAGTGGGATATTTGTGGGCTGTGTTTTTGCAAGTGCTTGGGGGTTATTTTTGAGATTGTTTTCCAAAAAGATTGTAAAAATTCCTTTGATTACTTTTATTGTTTTGGGATTATTTTTTGGATTTTTTCTAGAGGTTTATAATGGTTAAGCGGTATGTTTTTTTAGCGATTTCACAGATTTTTTTTCCGTTTTTTTTGGTATTGTTTTTTATCGCCTCCATTGTCTTGCTCATTGGTATAGCAGGCGTTACTTTGGTTGTAAAAATGGGCGTTTTGGATTTGGCTCAATTATTTTTATATTCTTTGCCCGGAACTGTTTTTTTTATCATTCCAATTACTTTTTTTGCATCGTGTGTTTTGGGACTTTCAAGGCTTTCATATGATTATGAGTTGCTGGTATTTTTTTCTCTTGGAATTTCTCCTAAAAAGATTTTGCAGATTTTTGTCCCCGTCAGTTTGCTTGTCAGTATTGTTTTATTAATGTTTTCTTTAGTGATGATTCCTCTGTCTAAAAGTGCTTATTCGGATTTTGTTGCTGAGAAAAAAAATAAAGTTGATATCAATATCAGACCTGGAGAATTTGGTCAAAAATTAGGGGATTGGCTGGTGTATGTGGATAAGGCCAATCACAATCATTATGATCATCTTGTGCTTTTTTCAAACGATGGACTTTCTCAAGAAAGCTTTATTGTTGCTCAAAGTGGTGCAGTAAATAATAAAGGCGGGATTTTTGAATTAAATTTATATGACGGAGATGCTTATTTTGCACAAAATGGAGAAATTAAAAAGGTTGATTTTAAACAAATGAATCTCAAGAATGAAACTGGTGCATTGAAAATGAGTTCTTATGATTTGATTAATTATTGGAAAAGTGCATTTAAAGGAGATTCTTCTCAAGCAAGAAGATTTGCGCAGGCGATAATGACATCTGTTTTTCCTCTTGTAAGTGTATTTTTGATTCCCTTATTTGGGATTGCCAATCCTAGATTTCATAAAAATATGTCTTATATTTATATTCTTTCAGGGGTTGGAATTTATTTTTTGATTATGCATATCACAAGTCAAAATGCACCTTTTTTGGGGATTTCTCTATTGCCTGTTTTGTGGTTACTTGGCTCATATTATCTTTATAAGCGTTTTATTTTGAAATTTTATTAATGAAAAGGCTTGTAGCAAAGATCGCTTATGATGGGAGCGAATTTAATGGGTTTGCAAGACAAAGAACACACGGGATTATGAGTGTTTCAGAAAGAATTGAAATAGCACTTAAAAGTATGGGCATAGAAGATGAGATCATCGGAGCAGGGAGGACGGATAAAGGAGTTCATTCAAGTGGTCAGATCATTTCTTTTTGTGTTCCTGTAAATAGAGAGGTTGAAAAAATAAAAACATTGCTCAATCAAAAGCTATACCCGCATATTTTGGTTAAAAGTATCAGAGAAACCCACAACTCTTTTCATCCCAGATTTGACGCAAAAAAAAGAGGATACCGTTATATTTTTAGCAATGATTTTAAAAATCCTTTCATTTCAAAATATGTTTCTAAAGAAATTTATGGAGATAGGGATCGGATTAAAGAAGGGCTAAAGGTTTTTTTAGGGAGACATAATTTTGCTTATTTTAAAAAACAAGGTAGCGACACTAAAAACGATGTACGAGAAATTTTTATCGCCCGATTTTACAGGCATACGATTTTATCAATAAGCTATAATGTGATTTATTTGGAAGCTGAAGGTTTTTTAAGGGCACAGGTTCGGTTGATGATTGGGGCAGTTTTGGCTTATTCACGCGGAGAAATAACCTTTCAAGATTTGAATTTGCAGCTTAAATGCAAAAAAAGAGTTTTTACTCATCCAGTGAGTCCTAATGGTTTGTATTTAGCAAAGATTATTTATTAGTTTTTAAGCATATGATATGGTATTTTAAAGCTCTATGGATTATAATTGCAATGCCTGAATGATTCGTGTTTCTAAAAATTTTGCGAGTTCGTTAATATTAAGTATTTTCAGACTGATTGTAGCGATCTTTGTGTGTTCGGTATTTTCGTTTGAGCCTTGATGGGTTAGAATCTGCCGCCTAATAAGGTTCTCTTGGTCTAATTTGTAGCTTTGTTGAGCTGCGCACAAACAGATAGCGGTCATTTGGGTAAAAACAGCAATGGAAAATTAATGAAAGAAAAAATATTAATTATAGGGAGCGGAGGAAGAGAATATTCGCTTGGAAAAAAATTTTTAGAAGATTCCCGAATAGAAAAAATTTATTTTTGTCCTGGAAATGGGGCTACTGAAAATATCGGAGAAAATATTTTTTGCAAGGACGATAGAGAGATTATAAAATTTGTTCAAGATGTTGGTATTGATTTGGTTGTGATAGGTCCAGAAGTCCCTCTTGTAGAAGGTTTATCTGATAAGCTTAGGGAAGCCCGAATCAAAGTCTTTGGTCCTAGTAAAAAAGCGGCTCAATTGGAAGGTTCCAAAGCTTTTATGAAAGATTTTGTTTCTCGCTTCCATATCCCTACTGCAGCTTATCTCCAGACATCAGATTTAAAACTCGCCAAAGACTTTATTGCTTCGCTCACGCCCCCAATCGTTATCAAGGCTGATGGGCTTTGTGCGGGCAAGGGGGTTATCATTGCTTCAAACCAAGAAGAAGCAAATGAAGCGCTTGAAATGATGCTTGGTGGGAAGAGTTTTGGAGATGCTGGGAAACGTGTGGTGATTGAAGAGTTTTTAAAAGGATTTGAATTATCAGTTTTTGCTTTGACAGATGGGGAAGATTGTCTTTTATTGCCCGTATGTCAAGATCACAAACGTCTTTTAAGTGGGGATATGGGACCTAATACGGGGGGTATGGGTGCTTATGCTCCCACTCCTTTATGTGATGAGTCCTTAAAACAAAAGATTAGAACCAAAATCATTGAGCCTACCTTAAAAGGAATGGCACAAGAAGATGCTCTTTTTTGTGGCATTCTTTTTGCCGGTATTATGGTGGTTGAAAATGATGGGGAGCTTGAACCTTATTTGCTTGAATTTAATGTGCGTTTTGGCGATCCTGAGTGCGAAGTTTTACTACCACTTTTAAAAACCCCTTTGTTGGATTTGTGTTATGCCTCAATCAATCGTCGTTTAAGGGCATTGAAAGTTGAATTTTTTGATGAATATTGTCTTGGAGTGGTGGTTGTTTCTAAGGATTATCCTTATAAAAATTCAGAACCTCAAACTATTAGCATTGATGCATTTGATGAAAGAATCGGGCATTTGGTTTTTGCAGGCGTCGATAAAAAAGCAGATGTTTTATTAGCCACTGGGGGACGAGTGTTGCTTTGTATCGGAAAGGGAAAAACTTTGCTTGAAGCAAGAAATAATGCTTATTCTTTAGTACAAAAAGTTCATTTTAAAGGGATGGCTTATCGTGATGATATTGGATTTAGGGCTTTGGAGTACCTATGAATTTGACAGATGAGAAACTAGAGGAAATATTGTTTCGCGAAAATTTAAGCATAGCCTCTTTTTCTCATAGGGCAGGCGCTTTTTTTATTGATATTTTGATTGCGGGCTGTCTTTCGTGGGCATTTTGTTGTTATTTTTTTTCAGGGAAGATTTCGACTATAGAGACAAAAATATTTTTTATTCAAAATTTTATATTTTTCATTTTCATTTTTCATTTTTTTTATGAGCTTTTTTTTGTATCTTTTTTTGGAGCTTCGCTTGGAAAGATGATTTTTAAGCTCAAAATTATTTCTGTTTTGAGCTTAGATAAACCTAGTTTTGAAATTGTCTTGGTGCGCTGTTTTATTAAGATTTTAGAAACAATAGCTTGTTTTTTGCCATTTATTTTTGCTTTTAAAGACAAATTCTTGCGCGCCATTCATGATAAATTGTCAAGAACCATTGTTATTGTAATCGAATAGAGAAACAGTTGCTTAGATTAGTTTTTATTCTTATTTTTTGTATCTTTGCATATGGGAGTGAAACTGCTGTGCAAAAATTTGATAAAAACAATAATAAAATTTTTGAGCTTTTAGCAGATAATGTAAATGCCAAAGGTAGCGTGGTGATTGCTTCGGGTAATGCGGTGCTTTTAAATCACGATATGTATATTCTTGCTGATAAAATTTCATACGATACAAAAAATCGCATTGCTACAATTGATGGAGATATAAAAATCTATAAAGGGGGAGGATTTTTTGTCCATGCTGAGCACATTGTTTTAAATATGAATGAAAAATATGAAGCTATTGAGCCTTTTTATATGCAAGATGGTGTTAGCGGGATGTGGGTGAGTGCGAGTTTAGCACAAAATAATGACAAAAAATATAGTTTTAAAAATGCGACGATTTCAGGTTGTAGCATTGAAAATCCGATTTGGCATATTGATGCGACTTCGGGATCTTATAATGCAACAGGTTCTTATCTTTCTCTTTGGAATCCAAAAATCTACATCGGGGATATTCCAGTGCTGTATTTTCCTTATTTGTTTTTATCTACAAGCAATAAAAGAACGACAGGTTTTTTGTATCCTGAATTTGCTGCATCCAATACTGAAGGTTTTGTCTATATGCAGCCTTTTTATTTGGCTCTTCAAGATTTTTGGGATATGACCTTTACCCCTCAAATCAGAACCAGTAGAGGTTATGGAGGCAATCTTGAGGCTAGGTTTGTTGATTGGGAAGAAGATAAATTTGTTTTTAATACAAGATTTTTTCACAACAATGAATCTTATTATAAGAAATATAATTTAAGAAATAAAAATGTGTTTGGTTTTGAGTTTTTGCATTCAAGCAGAAATCCACTTGAAAAATATTTCGGACTCAAATCTTTGATTGATAATGGCTTATATCTTGATTTTTTGTATATGAACGATTTGGATTATGTTCGATTTGAAAATATCAATAAAATCATCACAGATGGTACGCATATGTCTAGAGGCAATTATTATGTTCAAACTGAAGATAATTATTATGGTATTAATTTTAAATATTTTTTAAACTTGAATAAGATTAACAATAACAAGACCTTTCAATCTTTGCCAAATTTGCAGTATCACAAGTATTTAAATTCAATTTTTTTAAAAAATCTTTTGTACTCTGTGGATTATGAATTCAAAAATACTACAAGAGATATGGGCTATGGTTATGTTCAAAATTCTTTGAGCGTGCCTATTGGGATGCAATTTTCTCTTTTTAAAAAATATATTTCTTTAGGGATTTGGAATAATCTGTATATGAGTAATTTGGCCATTACTAATCCTTCTGGCACATATATCCCTGATTTAGGGAAAAAAAGCACAAGAGAGTTCGGTAATATTTTATCGGCAGGCTACTCAGTTTCGCTAAATACAGATTTAGCAAAAGATTATGATAAAATTTTTCACACAATACAATTTGAAATGATTTTTAGTGCCCCTTATTTTGAGAAATCTAATGGCTTGTTTGATTCTGAAATGTATACGCTTACATCTAGGGCAAGGAATGATTATGTTACAAATAATTTAGATTATTATTCTATTGGAGGGAATTTATATAGCGATGTTTGGGATCCTTTGAATGTTACGGGTTCAAATATATCCACAAAAAAAATGGATCTGAAACTCACGCAGTATTTTTATGGACTTGGAGGTAAAGAACTATTTTATTGGAAAATGTCTCAAACTTTAAATTTTGATGATAAGGTTTCAATAGCACGTATTCCAATGGAAAATAAAATCGGATTTTCTCCTTTGGAGGGACTAGATATCTATGGAAGCGTTTTTTATTCTTTTTATTATAATAGTTTGGATGAAGTTGCTTTAAATGCGATGTATAAGCGTAATTATATGGTTGCTAATTTATCTTATTATATTAAAAGAAACTTTAATGATGATGGCATTAATAAGATCATTGAAAATTCGGCAAATTATTTAAAGGGAGGATTCAGTAATGATTTTGGATATTTTGGATTGAGTGCATCAGCGGGCTATGATATTAAAAATAATGTTTTATTGGATTGGGATATAGGTATTTTTAAGAATATTCGTTGTTTTGGAATCGGACTTAAGTTTGTCAATCAAAGAAGACCGATTTTGACAAATAATCCAGGCAATCCCTTGGAGGTTTTAAAAAATACCTACATCAAGCTGGAATTAAATTTTTCACCCCTTACCAATACCGCTTTGACTTATAGAGTTACGAAATGAGGAAAAATGATAAATATTTCTAAAACCGAAAATATAAAATTTGAAAATAGAGATGACGCTTTGGTGCGTTTGATGGATGAGATATTGATCCGACATTTGGATGTGAAGAATTGCATTATTTTAGCAACAAGTCTTGCAGGAGTGGGTTTTGGAGAAAAAATGTCTAAAAAACTCGGTGTCGCACTAGACTTTTTATTTACCGTTCCGATTTATGCTCCTTTAAATCACGAATGTGAAATCGCCATTGTAAGTGAAAATATGGATATAATAATGAATGAGGCTTTGATAGATTCTTTTGAGATCACTTTGGACTATATTTATGGGGAAGCCAAAAGGGCTTATGAAGAAGTCATTTTGGCAGATATTTATAAGTTTAGAAAAGGCTCAATGATAAGCTCTTTGAATGATAGAGATGTTTTTATCGTCGATCAAGGTGTAGAGACTGGTCTGACAATGAATGCAGCGATTCAAACTTGCATTGCCAAAGGAGCTAAAAGCGTTTATGTGCTTACTCCTGTGATCGCTCGAAATGTAGCAGAAAGTTTATCTGAAATATGCGATGGTGTTATTAGCGTGATGAGACCTGATCATTTTGTTTCTACGGCTCATTATTATAAATTTTTGCCTCCTGTTGATGAAGATGAAATAGAAGAAATACTTGATAGATCTTTGGGAAAAACCAAAGATAAAGATTTAAAGCAAAAAATAAGGAATGCGTGTGAATGTGATTGAATTACATCTGGAAAATTTAGTAGAAAAATATACTTTGGATTTTGTGGCTAAGCAGTCTGCCGGTGCGCTTTGGTACCAAAATGGAGGGACTGTAATCCTTGCAAGCGTGGCGGTTGATAACAAACCTGTACAAGAAGATTTTCTTCCCCTTACCGTGCAATATATTGAAAAATCTTATGCGGTGGGTAAATTTCCCGGAGGTTTTATCAAGCGTGAGGGTAAGCCTGGAGAATTTGAGACACTTACCTCACGAATCATCGATAGGAGTTTGCGTCCTATTTTTCCGAAAGGTTATGCTTATCCGACACAGATAACGATAATGGTCTTGAGCTATGATAGAAAAAGCGATTTGCAAGTTTGTGCTCTCAATGCTGCAGCAAATGCATTGTATGTATCAAATTTGCCTTTCTCTCAAGCTGTTTGCGCTATCAGAGTAGGAAAGATTCAGGATCGTTTTGTATTTAATCCTACTGCAGAAGAATTGACTCAATCAAGCCTTGATCTTTATGTTTCAGGTAGTAATGATGATTTATTGATGATAGAAATGTGTTCTTTAGGGGCAAATGCTCAGACTAATGAAATTTCTGAAGAAGATTTGCTTGAGGGGCTTGATTTTGCAAAAAGAGCAATTTCTAAAGCGTGTTTAGAATATGAAAAAGCGTTTAGTCCTCATAAAAAAATCCCCTTAGAAATGGAATTTGATGTTTCTTCAAAGAATCCTGAGATTGGGGTTTATGTCCGCGAAAATTTTTCACAAGAGATTTTAGTTGCTATTGCTCAGATGGCAAAAAGTGAAAGGAATTCAGGTCTCAAAAAAATTGCTGATTATATTTTAAAAACCTTTGGTGAATCGCAAGGATGGGATTTTAAAGATATTTTAAGCGCACTTGAATCTCATAAAAAAGAGATGGTAAGAAGCCAGATTATTTTTCAAGGCATTCGATCTGATGGCAGAGGATATGAAGACATTAGACCCATTGATATTCAAACAAATGTTTTGCCTTTTGCTCACGGCTCAGTTTTATTCACTAGAGGGCAGACTCAAGCTTTGGTTGCAAGCACTATCGGTTCTGAAAACGATGCTCAAATCCAAGAATGCCTGAATAGTAGAGGTCTTGCCAAAGAAAAATTTATGTTCCATTATAATTTTCCTGGATTTAGTGTTGGTGATGCAAGTATTATTTCATCTCCAAGCAGAAGGGAATTAGGTCATGGTAATTTGGCAAAAAGGGCTTTAGAAACAAGTATTGCTGAAAAAACCAAAACTATTAGATTGGTGTCAGAAATTTTAGAATCAAATGGTTCAAGCTCTATGGCTAGTGTATGTGGGGGATCATTAGCATTATGTGCAAGTGGGATTGAAGTGAGGACTTTAATAGCAGGTATTGCTATGGGTTTGGTCGTTGAGGGTGATAAGTACGCAGTGTTGAGCGATATCAATGGCTTGGAAGATCACGATGGGGATATGGATTTTAAGGTCGCAGGCTCAATAAATGGGATTACTGCGATGCAGATGGATACCAAACTCAAAGGAGTTTCTTTTGAAATTTTAAAAGAATGTCTTTATCAAGCCAAAAAAGCTAGAAAACATATCCTTCAGATTATGCAGAAAGCTAGAGATGAGATTGTTTTAAATACTGATATTCTCCCAAGTATGCAGATTTTCAATATTCATCCTGGAAAGATCGTAGAGGTTATAGGGCAGGGCGGTAAAGTGATTAAAGAAATCATTGATCGCTTTAAGGTTAGTATTGATTTGGATAGAGAAAATGGAGAGGTTAGAATTTCAGGGAATGACCATAATGGGGTGATGGGAGCTAAGCATTTTATTTTAGATTTGATTGAGGTTCAAAAAACCGATTTGAGCAAATATGAAATCGGAGAAATATTTGAGGGAGAAGTAAAAAAAGTACTTGATTTTGGTGCATTTGTTGGGCTTCCAAAAGGTGGTGATGGGCTATTGCATATCAATCGTTTCGGAAAAGGTAAAGATTATGATCTTAAAGTCCATATTCATGAAGGAGACAGGATTAAGTGTCAAATTTTAGGTCTTAATAAAGGAAAGATCGAGCTTGATTTAATAAAAGAATAGTTTTAAACTTATATTTATGATTTTTTAGAGATAATCGAATTTCAAAAGTTTTAGTAGGGGATGAATCCGAACGGGCTTAATTTTTGCAGGAGTTTAAAATGAAAATTTTGTTTATGATGTTTTTTGGTATGATAGGCTTTATATTTGCCAACGATCTTAGCGGTATAGATATGATTAAATCGTATTCAATCGCAGGGGGCGTGATCGGATTGGGAATTGCTGCTCTTGGGGGCGCTATTGGTATGGGACACGCTGCAGCTGCTGCGATTTCAGGAACTGCTAGAAACCCTGGTATCGGAGGAAAACTTCTTACAACGATGTTTATTGCTCTTGCATTGATTGAAGCTCAAGTTATTTATACTTTAGTTTTTGCAATTATTGCAATTTATGCAAATCCTTTTATAGGATAAATTCCAATTTGCCCCTTTTAGGGGCTTATGCGCTGGTGGTGGAACTGGTAGACACGCCATCTTGAGGGGGTGGTGAGGCAACTCGTGCGAGTTCAAGTCTCGCTCAGCGCACCATACTTTAATTTATTTATAAATGCCGAAGTGGTGAAATTGGTAGACGCGCTAGACTCAAAATCTGGTAGGGGCAACCCTGTGTCGGTTCGAGTCCGACCTTCGGCACCACAATTTCTTTTTATATTCTTTTATAATTAATTCATACTTTTTTATCATTTTTAAAATTCGCATTGTTTGGTACTCTAAGATTATTTTTTGATTGATTTTTAATCTTCTCATAAAATATGACAACTTTTTATCATTCTTATTCTCCATCAGAAGCTTTCTTAATCCTTGTATAGGTTTCTTCAAGCCAATCTTTAAGAGATGTATTTTCAAGAATTTTTACAATTTCAGCATAAATTATTTTGGCACTATTAAACATTTTATCTTCCCATAAGGTATCAGCAATCTTAAGTAAGGAATTAACTTTTGATCGAATTGAATGCGGTGCTATATTCATATCAATATCTTTCAGTTTAGATTCCAAATCTTGCTTTACAAACTCTTTTTTATCAGATTTAGGTACAAGTTTTTGATCGATGGTATGATGAAATAAATCTTTGAAATATGAATAATCTTCTGGGGTTAGAAAATTTTTTCCATTATTGAATTTGAGTTCAAGCAAGTTTGGTCGGCTTTTTTGAAGTCTTAGAATAATCCCTGTAACACTTGCGGCAATATCAAAAAAATAATTTTTTTTCAGAAATTCAAGAAATATTCTTTGTCCTTCAAACCAAAAGGGATTAATGACAAGATTGTCTTCAAGCGACATTAGTGTATTTAAGTCAAATTTATGTGCTTCATAAAAAATCTTAGTGATATTTTCTTGAGGATAGGGAATTGAAGTTATTTGATTTTTATGTTCAGGCATAGTTATGAGCCTACCCCACGTTGCCTCAGCATATAATACGAAAGGAATAGTTCTTTCAGGATCATCTTCCAAGAATTTTTGAGCTAAACTCACAAAATATTCTCTATACTCCCTGTCATTTAATGCATTTAAATCGTTGATTTTTTTGGGAGTTTTAAGGACTTGAGGAGTTTCTATCTGAACTGATGAGGTTTCTTGAGGAGGATTTGGGATTGATTTTGTAAGTTCGGGGAAGTTTTTGCTATATTGCATAATTATTCCAAGAGCTTTTTCAATCGTTTCAAAAGCTTCTTCTAAAATATAAAGACGTCCCTCATTTATTGCAGAGACTAAAGTTTCAAGTGCGTTATAAAAAAATTTTTTCTGGGTACTTTTTTCTTTTTCACTTAAATTCGAAATTGATTTTTCCCAAACAATTGCGTAATGATTCAAAACATTTGCAAGAGTATTTGTTTTGGAAACTTCATTTAAAGAAATACAAGCAAGGATTAAATATTGCAATATTCTTGTATCTAAAGTGGAGTGGCTTAAAATCTCTAAACTGTAAGCATATACAGAATTCCAATCAATACTCTCGTGAGCAAGGGTTTTATACTTGCTCATTTCTTCTTGAATGCTGTTATAATTATTCAAATTTTCAAGCTTTGTGTCAATGACAATGACCAAAGATTCGGAGTGATGCGTCATTTTTTTCCTTGTTTTTAAGCCATTTATAGAATTACAAGAGAAATTCTATAGTTTTATTTCTGAAATCTTTCATTAAGATTTTGCTAAGATTAGCCTAAATTAACCTTTTTGAAAATCAAAAAAGCGCTTAATTGCTATTAAATTTTGTATTTTAATTTTTAAGGACTGATTGGATGTTTAAAAAAATCAAAAATGTTTTATTGTCAAAAGTTTTTATTATTATTTGTGTGATGTTTATTCTTGTTATTTTGAGTTTATTGTTTTGGATTTATGGCTCTTTAATTGCTTTCAATGATATTCACATTTTTGGTAATAGTTTTTTGAGAGGAGCTATTATTGTTTTATTGTGGATATTTTTATTTATTATATTTTTATTGAAAAAAACTATAAATTTTATAAAATCCATTAATAATGAAAATAAAAAGAAACTTCAAGAATTAAAAAATGAAGCCAAAGAATTTATCAAAAAAACTAAAAGAAATTTCTCCATCTCTTTTAAGGATGCAAAAAATACTTGGAAGAAAGAAGTTAAATTTGGCAATATCCCTGTTATTATGGTTATAGGGAATGAGAGCGCTGGAAAAAGTTCATTTATTAATTATTCAGGGATGGATTATCCTATCAGTGACAGCTTAAATCTATATAAAAAGACTCATTTATCTACAAGGAATTTTAGCCTTTATATATCCAAAAAAGGAGCATTGATAGATACTGAAGGAGGTTATTTTGTTCAAGAAGAACATTTTAATCCTGAAAATTCTGATGAAATGCCCGAAGATGATTTGATAAAAAATAAAGATTTTCTGCTTAAAAAAATCGTCTGGAAATCTTTTCTTAAATTTCTCAATGCAAGAAAATTTTATAAAAAATTAAATGGCATTGTTCTTGTTATTGATACTGAAGCGTTGCTAAACTCAAGCAAAGAAGAATCTGAAAATATGGTTCGTTATTTTGTCAGACGTATCGGGGAGTGTGAAAGCAATTTAAATTTAAATCTGCCTATTTATATTGTTTTTAGCAAGTTGGATCTTATAGAAGGAATGGGCGAATTTTTGAAACACTACAGCGATAATATTGCGCCAAAACCTTTGGGGATTACTATACCCAAAGGTTTTAATAAAAATAATAGCCACAAGGAGTTTTTTCACCAAGAATTTAAAGAATTAAGCGATTCTTTGATGTATTCAATTATGGCTAAAAATAGTTTTTCATATGATATTAAAGAAAAAAGAAAATCTTATTTATTTTTGAAGCAACTTGATAATATTTTTAATATTGCTCAAAATTTTATTGAAAAAATAAATATTGAAAATATGCTCAAAAATAAATCTTTTTTGCGAGGCGTTTATTTTGTGAGTTCATTTCAAGAAAATATTCCTAAAAATTTCTTACTTGATGCAGTCTGTTTGAAACACTCTCTCAATCCTGTTGTTACAAAACCTGCTAACAATATCAATAAACAGAGTTATTTTATTAAAGCTTTACTTGAAGATATTGTTTTCAAAGATAAGGCGTTGAGTCATTCTATTTTAGGTAATATTGGAAGAAAATTGAGCGTTTTTGGCTTGCTTCTTGGAATTATAGTCATTACTTATGGCATTAGCACTTACTATCTAGATAGCAAAGAAATTCAAAAACAAAATCTGACCAATACGCTGACAGATTTAAGTTCTATTCTCAATGAAATAGAGAAAAAGTATCACGCTTCTTCTATCAAAGAAAAGGCAAGATACATTCAAGATCTCAGGAATATTCTAATAGAATACCCACAGCTTTTTGAGGACAAGTCTTATTTTGACTATATCTTTTTAAACATATCTTATAGCGGTTTGAAGCCTGCTAGAGAGCTTTATGCCAAAATGGTAGAAAACTTATTGCAACAAACGCTTGTAGCAAGCTTGGAAACAAGTATTAAACAAGAAAATGATGGGGGCAGGCTTATAAGGGATTTGTACGTATATCGATCCTTATATGACAAAGCTCATTTCAATAAAGAATTGATTCGAGTATGGGTGAAAAACAATTGGAAAGGATTTGAAAAATATCAAATCCCTCAAAACAACTTTTTAACCTATCTCAATGATTTATCAGACAAATCAGTTTTTACAACTTCAAAAGAAAACGAACAAATTATCGCTTTAGGTCGGGAAAAATTGGATAGATTCACGCGAGCGCAGAGACTTTATTCGCTGCTTTTTTTTGCAATTTATAGCGATAAAAGCAATGTCTTTTACAATATGAAAGAAGACATAGGCATCTCATTTGATGATGTTTTTGATACAAGCTCTACTTCAAAGAAATTTTATTTGGTTGAGACAGCTTATACTAGGAATGGAATCGAAAATCTGTTATCAAATATTACGAAATACATTTCTGATACCGCCAAAATTGAAACTTGGCTTCTTGGTGCCCAAGCCTCTAAGGCTGATAATGATGAAATATCATTGTCGATGGGGATTATCAAGCTTTATTTGCAAGAATACCAGCAAAAATGGCAAAATATTCTTGATGGCATCAAACCCAAGCCTTTCTATACAAATGAGGTGGGATTGATTGAGCTTGGCATTCTCTCAAAAAAATCCAATCCAATAAAAAATCTTATTGGTATCGTGAGTAAAAATACCAAGCTTGATGATAATGCTCTATTAAAACACGCTTCCAACTTGGGATTGCCCACAGCTGAGATAAAAAATAGCTTTGTGTCTCTTGCCAATGCCTTTGATATTTATCACAAAATGGCAGCCCAAGACTCCCTATTTACTTCAGGAATCAATACACTTGGTTCAAAAGTCGGCATGGATGTTTCTCATCAAAGCATTATGGATAATTTGAGTGTAGATATTCAAAATATTTATAAAAAAATCGTTGATTTCACTTCCGGAAATGGAAATAGTGAAGAAAAAATCCTTTATGCACTCAAAAAGTCAAACATTCAAGAGGACCCTTTTACAAAACTCAATGCCGATGCTTCATCTCTACCTAATGAACTTGCTATTTATTATGAAGATTTATCTGCTTATGCATGGAAACTTATTGAATTAAGAGCTGGAATTGAGCTGAATAAGGCTTGGAATAAAGAACTATATTTGCCTTTTATGAATGAAATCGCATCTTATTATCCCATCAATATAAATTCTAAAGAATCAATGAAAATGGATATGCTTAAGAATTTCTTTGGAAAAAATGGCATTTGGAATAAGTTTTTTAGCAAATATCTCAATCAAGTCCTTATCAAGCGTGGGAATAACTACTATATGGATCCCAATTATGCTTCAAAACTGAATTTTTCTCAAAATTTTTTAAATACAGTCTCGAAAATGGCAATCATATCAAATGTAATTTTGAACGAAAATGACAATCTCAATATTAATTTTTTTATCAAAACAGCAGGTTTAAGTGGAGATTTTGGAAGCATTGCTATTACCTATGATGATAAAAAAATGATATATGATCAAACCTTCCCTTCCAAGCTTGATATAATTGCAGATAATTTTAAAGCTTCAACCAAATTCAAAATCAATGCAATCGATTATAAAGGCGCAATCAAATATTCTAAAACTTATGAGGGCGAATGGGGATGGCTGAGATTCTTACAAGATTCAAAAAAAGAACAAAACAGAATCAGATCGTTATATTTTAATAACAATAAAAATCTTTATTTTGATTATTTTATTGATGGCGGAGAAGAAGTGGTGAATCAGGCATTAGCAATATTGCCTAATCTTGTCTTACCCCAAAGTATATCGGGAGAATAAAGGAAAATTATAATGGAAAAATTTTGTATAGAGGTGCAAAACCCTGAAAATATTTCAAACACAACACCTTCTTATTGTATCTTTGAGAAAGATGGGGGGATTATCGGATCGGGAAAGGGATGTTATTGGGAACTTCAAGATGAAAATGGAAGTATTAATGAAAGACACGTTGCAATTGCTTTCATCGAAGATTGTTTCACGATCGTTCCTATTGAGGCTTCTGATATTTTTTATAACCATTCTTTCTCAAGACTTGGCTATGGTCATCATGTTTCTATTAATATGGGAGACACGTTTCAAATTGGGGATTTGATATTGACAATCAAGCCTGCTAAAGCAGTTGTGAGCAATGCTAAAAATACGAATTCGATTTTGAAAGATATCGATCAGCAAACTGAACTTGATGCAATAAAAATCACTGATAAGGGTAAAGAAGAAAATTTCACCCTCAAAGAAGAAAATGATAAAAAAGAATTACTTGACAATGCTGATATTTTGGAAATTTTTCCCCAACAAGAAAATGAACCAAAAGCTCCATTTAACGCGATTGGGTTGGAAGAACTCATAAAGAGTGAGCAAATTTCTGTTAAAGCTTTACTTGAAGTCATCGCCAAGACCATAGATAATAGAAAAAATAACTTAAGATTTTCTAAACTGCCTATTCCGCAAGAATCTCTGCTTTCAATCGGAGATTTTGAACATATCATTTCAAATTTTCCTATGATTCAATCTCATACGGTTTTAAATGTGGTGGTTTTAAGCTTGATTATAAAAGAACTCTCAAATCCCATTCTTGAAGATATTGAGGAAAACTATCTTGAAAAACAACTTTCCGGACTGCTTATGAGTGCTGCAAATGGGGATTGTTCAATGATTGAAAAGCTCCTTTTAAGAGCTTTAGAAAAATATCTTTACCCAAAGGATTTTAATGCGTATTAAAATATTCTATCTGAGTGTATTATCTTTATTTTTTTTATTTTCAGGCTGTGGCAATGTCAAACAAATTGAGATTTTCAATCAAAAAAATTCTAATTTAAACTATAAAAAGGATGAAATTCCTATAACCATAGTTTTTTATGAATTATCTAATATCACAAAGTTCAAAGAGGCATTCATTCAAGATTTAATTGAAAGAGAAGACACAATTTTAGGAAAAGACAAAATAGATTCTATAAAACTGCAAATGATTCCTGATGACAAAATAATAATCACAGCCATTAAAAAGAAAGATGTTCCTTATATAGGAATTTTGGCCATTTATGCTGATGTCAAAAATAAAAAGATTAAATCAGCGATTAAAAGCAAAGAAATTCGAGGGAAAAAAATCACCTTTGAAATTTCTAAAAAAGGCATTTTCATAGAGGGAAATAAAAATAAGAAAAAGGAGTTGATAAATGGCAAATAACCTTAAGGTTGTATGGCTCAATGGTATGAATGTGGATAGAGTGCATTTTGAACAGCAAGAAAGATATCTTGAAAGAAATATCAATCAAAAAACGATTATGGCTCATAATAATCTTTATGGTATCAGTAAAATTGAATTTTCCGCCGAAATGCTTTTGCAGGGAAAAATTGCGCTTTCCAAGATTTCTGGAATCAGTATTGATGGAAGCGTTTTTAATGCGCCAGATGAAGATTTTTTACCTGAACCTCTAGATCTCAAAGAAGAGGCACTTGCAGGCTCTGTTATTGTGCTTAAAATCCCTGCAAGTATCGATACTAAAGCGGATTTGTCGGTACAGAATTCTATTCCTGATACCAAGTTTTTATCTACTCAATCTGTCATTTCTTCAAAAATATCTGATGATACAAGCGCGAATAATTTAGGCTCTATAGAAGACAATATGATTTCTTCAGTTCATTCTCAAGAAAAAATTAACGTTGTTTTGGCAAGCCTACGGCTTTCTTTGGGTATTAAGAGTGCCAACTCTTCTGATTATTCTGAAATACCAATTTGTAGGATAGGGAGTGTGAGTGTCGATAAAAAAATCACTTTAGATGATAAATTTATACCAACGATGCTCGATATTTCAAAACTTCCCATCATTAAATCTTATATTGATGAAATCGTTTATTCAATCAATCAGCATAAAAGTCTTTTAAATCAGAGTTTTAAAGGTCTGAGTCGCACCAAAAATATTTTAGACTTTTCCACATATCTTTCTTTGTCAATATTAAAAAAGTGGTATATGATTTTTTCTTATATTAAGAATAAATCCATTTTGCATCCTGAATATTTTTATGAAAAACTGATTGAATTTCAAGCCGATTTGCTTTCTTTTGGAGATGAAGATCAAGCACAAGAATTTATCCGTTATAACCACGCTGAAATCACAGATTCTATCATTCCCTTGATCAATATAACCAAGATGTTATTTTCCAGAACCACTACGCCAAAATACATTATGCCAAATGTAGTGGATAATCAAAATGGATTCTATGATTGTATTTTTGATAATGCAGGTATTTTGCAAAGCTCAATTTTAATTTTAGCTATCAGTGCTGATGCGGGCTTGGAGTATTTGGTGAATAATTTTAAAACGCAAAGTAAAATTTATACACCAACAAAAATTCGTAACATTGTAGCCTCACAGCTTCGAGGTATTAACATTGAACAGCTTTCAATCGTCCCCACTGACATACCGCATATGAATAATTATGTTTATTATCAGATAGATAAAAGCGATAACAATTGGTTGGCATTCAAAGAAGAAAACACTATCAGTATTTATGTTACCAATAAAATTCCCAACGTCGATATAAAAATGTGGGCGTTGATTAAATAAAGGATAATTCTATGACAAATGCGATGTCTAATAAAAATAATCGATCCAATCAAACCAGTTTGATCGAATCACTTCAATGCATTGGATTAGAAAAAAATCCTTGCGTGGATTATTCCCTTTCGCTAATGCTTTTGGCTTATCGTTTGAGCAAAATAACCTCTATAGACAATAAAAATATAGAAGAAATTAGAGAAAAAATTATCAACGATATTCTTTATATGAGCTCTAAATTATCTAAACTTAGGCTTTATGAAGAGTTGGATATTAGCAGACACAGGTATTGCTTGAGTGTCTTTATTGATGAGATGGTAATGAAAAATGATGCTTTCATTCAAAGCTATTGGGCAAACAATACACTTTCCTCAAGATTTTTTAATGAAACCACCGGAGGTGATAAATTTTTTGGCATTCTTTATAAGTGGCTTGAAAATCCTGATAGAAACAAAGATATGCTTGAGTTTTGCTATGCGTGTATTGTGCTTGGATATAAAGGAAAATATGCATTGAATGAAGATGGCGACAACAAAATGATTTATTTGTGTGAAAATATCGCTTCAGCACTCACGCCTACGATTAATTCCGATGAAGAAACAGCCTTTAAAAAGGCCTATAGGGATTTTAAAAAGGACACTTTTTTATCTCGAAGGGGTGAGGATGTTTTTAAATATTCCATAGTTGTTCTACCTGTTTTGATTGTATTGATCGTATTTATTATTAGTTTCTTAGATATCAATAATCAATCGCGAAATGTCTCAAGTCACTTGACAAATAAAATTGAAATGATTACAATCTAGAGTCACACTTTATTATTTGATTAAAATAAAGAATTATAAGATAATTTATCCATAGGAGATAATATACATGGCACAGCCCGCATATATAAAAATTGAAGGTTCAACACAAGGTTTGATTTCAAGCGGAGCTTCTACGGAAGCTTCTATAGGTAATCGCTATCAAGCAGGTCACGAGGATCAAATTATGGCTCAAGAAATCAGCCATATCGTAACCGTTCCTTCAGACCCTCAATCAGGTCAGCCTTCCGGTCAAAGGGTGCATAAGCCATTCACATTCACAACTTCTCTAAATAAATCTGTTCCTCTTTTGTATAATGCTCTCACAAGGGGCGAAAAACTTACAAAAGTAGAGATCCAATGGTTTAGAACTTCTACAACAGGTGGTCAAGAACATTATTTCACTACGGTGCTTGAAGATGCCATCATCACAAATATTGATTTATTAATGCCTAATGCTCAAGACAAAGACAATAATGACAAAACAGAACTATTCTCCGTCAGTCTGAATTACAGAAAAATCACTTGGGAGCATGTTGCCGCAGGAACCTCAGGGAGTGATGACTGGAGAGGCGAAGCCTGATCTATTCCAATTAACTCATATCTAAATCCAGTGCGAAATTTTCACATCTGTATCGTTTAATTTATCTCTAATTAACAAGGCTTCCAATGACCTTCTTAAAGCCATCTCAAGGAGATTTTTCAAATCCCTTGATGTCTTCTTTTGCTTCTCTTGTTATCGATTCGATTTCCTTAAGCGTTTCCTCGCTCGAAATTAAAGAATCTTTATGGGAACTTTTTGACATTGAATGCGATTGTTATTATGAGGGTTTGGAAAATAAAATCCATCGCCCCAATACTGATTGCAATCAAATCTTAGAGGAAGATCAAGAAAAATTTTACACTCTTTTGGATAAAAATGCCTCGCTTACCATCAAGGGGAATGAGCATTCCAAGAAGCTTCCTTTGCTATGTAAGGATTCTCAAAATTCCTCTTATTCTTCCAAGCTTTTTGAGGGAATTGTGGCTTCTTTTTCTTTTTTGGGTAGCTCACAAGACGAAAAAAGCAAGGCTTTTAAAAGAAAATATTTTTATAAGATACGCATCACATCTCCGCTCTTTCGTCTCTCTTTCAATCAAAACTATCGGATTTTTAGCCGACAAAATGTTGTTTTCGTTCTCAAATCCATCCTTTCTTTGAATCAAGCTCATTTGAACAAAGAAATCGACTTCAGCCATCTCTTATGTGATTATCCTCCTAAGGAATATATCACCCAATACAATGAATCTGATTTGGACTTCTTGAAGAGGATTTGCTTCAATGAAGGGATTTATTTTTATGAAGATGGTCAAACTCTCTATTTTTATGATCAAGTCTCCTTAGGTGCTCAAGATGTTCAAACCTCAATGACCCATAAGCCCCCTCAAGGAAAAGAAAAATCTGGCGAATTCGATCTTTCTGATAATACTTCTACCTTTGCCTGTCATTCCTATCCTTTCAATCCTAATCCCAACAATCCTGACCAAGAAGCTTGCATATTCAGTTTTTCTCAAAACAGTGCCATTGCCCCCGATCTGTTTTATCTCTCTTCCTATAGCCGCACAGCTTCTCCTATTTCCATCCCTTCAGGAAAATCTTGGGGTAAAGAAGCTTCTTCTCTTAAGGCCCCCTATGTCAAACATTTCTATAAATCCGACCTTTCTGATAATTCCTCTCTTCTTAAAAGAGAAGCTTCTCTTTTAATCTCTCAGGAAAGAAGTTTGAGCCAAACTTTTAGTATCCAAAGCAATATCCCCGATATTAAACTCAATGACTTTTTAGAGATTACGCTAGAAGGAGTGAGCAGGAAAGACAAATCTTTGGATTTTATTGCAGGCATTTATCAAGTCATTCAAATTTCTCATTCCCTCACAGATAGGGCTAAAGATTCCTCAAGTGTCTATGCGGAGAATCTTAACCCTCCCTTATCTCTGTATCAAAACACTCTTACGTTGATTCGACAAGGAAAAACCTTTGCTCCCCCTCCTATCCCAAAACCCAAAATCTATGGTAGCCATATCGCCTTAGTCTTGGGTAAAACCCAAAATATTTCAGAAGAGCTCAATACGGTTGTTGCCGATGAGATGGGTAGGGTCAGGGTCAGATTCTCTTTCTTGAAGTTCCAAGAAGAAATCGATGACTTGCATCACAACCCCTCAAGACAGAATCAAGCAGAAGCAAATCCCTCATCTTCCCAAGCTAATTCTTCTACTTTAAAGGATAAAGACTCTAAAGAATACAAAGATTCTTTAAGTCAATCCCATCCTTTTTCTTACACTTTTAGCTGTTATCTCAAAGTCGCTTCTCCGTTTGCAAGCACCAATCAAGGCTTCCTTTCTTTGCCAAGAGTAGGGTCTGAGGTATTGGTGAGCTATTTGGATGGAGATATCGACCAGCCCATTATTACAGGTTCAGTTTATAGCCCTTTCAATAAAGGGTTATCCCATCCCCAAGAAGCCCATAAGACTTCCTTAGTTAGCAAGACTATAGGGAGAGATCAAGATGGATATAATGAAATTTCTTTCTCTAATCTTCCTTCGGAAGAAAAGATATTTCTTAAAGCTCAAAGAGATTATCACGAAGAGATACAAAACAATTTTTTTCAAAATATTTTAGGCGATAAGACTTCCAATATTTTAGGTATCCATACTGAAAGTATCTTGGGCAATCGTTATCAAATCCTTGCTTCTGATGGTTTTACCCAAATATCGGGGAATGCCTTTTGTCGCATTAATGGTAATCAAGAAAGGTTTATCGGAGGCTCTGTTTCTAACACTATTGAAGCTAATAATACTTCATTTGTTCATCAGGATAATGCTGTTTTTATCGGAGGAAATGAGCAAAAAGAAGTGAAGGGAAATAAAGAGAGTGATGTAGGAGGAGAGTACCAAAGGAGTGTCGGTAAAAATGAAATGGTGAATATTGGAGGGGATTATGTGTTAGATGCGCTGCAAAAATGCGAATTGACTTCTCAATCTCAAATCAATTTGCTTGCAAACGACAATATCTTGTTGCGCACTTATCAATCTTTGGGTTTGGAATCTAAGGGAGAACATTCTGTAAAAGCTAATAGTTTAAATATGAGTATTGACAATGTTATCCATCTTGCAGCAGGCGATCAAATCAATCTCTCTGTCGGCTTCACGCAAATTCAAGCAGATAGTGATAAAATCATTCTTAAAGCAGGAGGAGTCGAAGTGGTGATTGATGCTAAAGGACTTAGAATTAAAGGCGGGATCTTAGATGCAGAATAATAGATGTCAAATAAGCAAAATTCAAAATAAAACCAAGACAAAAACCCAAAGCTAGCCTTTAATGAACTATTCAAATAAACTATTAGAACTCCATATCAAAGCCCTCCAACAAGACGCAATCACTCCCATTCCAAATGCAATCATAAGAGTTTCAAATCAAAATATCGGGCAAGAAAGCCTCACTAATGAAGATGGCATTGCTTCCTTTAAATTACCTGAAAAAGAAAAGATGAATCCTTTTTGTGTCACTATCAAACATGAAGACTATCTACCTGAAGCATTTCCAAATGTCTCTATTTTTTTAAATAATTTCTTAGGTACACATAATACTCAATCCTTAAAATTCCGCAGTGTCTTTAACCCTAAAACTCCTATTCGAGAAATATGTTTGCAACAATCTATTAAACAACAAGACAATCAAGATTTTTTCCAAGCAGGAGACATTCTTTTCTTAGAAGCCAAATACAATAAAAATCTATTCAAAGACTCTCTAAAAAGACCTCTTGATCCAAAAGAACATATCTATTGGGCAGCACTCTTAATTGATTATGCAGAAAAAATACCCAATCAAGGTAATGTAAAACTAGATAAATATCGCAACATCGATCTTAAAAACTTCGCCAAACCTCAAACACAACAAACAAATCAAAAAAATGATTTGAATCTAATCAATAATCACAATACAAATTTAAGGTCTAGGATTGAAATAAATAAAAACAACCAATGCTTACATTTACAACATCAAATCATCTCTGTATTTGAATCAAAAGAAACTCCTTCTTTCAATAAGGATAAATACTTTCAAGGGGTTGCATTCACTCTTGAGATTCAAAAAGAATGGATAGGCAAACAATTGATTATTTTTGCTTTCAAAGATAGTCCCAATTGGCAAAATATGAAAATTTTTAAACTTTCTCAAATAATTTTTTTAAAAGAAATGATCAAGAGTGCATTGCTAAGCAAGAAACTTAAAAAAAACATAGAAGAATATGGGGAGGAAGCAGATAAAGACACAATAGGAAAAAATAAGAAAGAAATAGATGAAAATAAAACAGAAGAAGATAAAAAAAATTATCGAATCAAATCTAAACTCATCACTGAAATCCGTGATGAACTCAATCGAAAGGATGCAAATGGTATCCCAATGTATGCGATCTATCATTTAAAAACGCTTAAGTCTCTCAATCATTTCTTTGCACAATGTTATGTAGAAGTTGGAAATGGAACATTTACTATGGAAGAGAATTTGGATTACAAAGTTGAGGATTTAAAAGATAATTCTAATTTTTCAGAAGCGCAGGCAGAAGAATACGGACGCAAGGAAGTTGTTAAAAAAATCAATGAGGAAGTTGATCGGAAAGTCAATAACAAAGTTACTGAAGTTACTGAAGTTACTCAAAAAGCCGATCAAGAAGCGATTGCCAATATCAAATATGAAGGAAAAATAGGTAATGGTGACGCAAAATCCGGTGATGGTTATAAATTTAGAGGTAGGGGACTTGCCCAACTCACAGGCAGGGGTAATTATGAAAAATTTAATACATATGCCCACAAACACAAATGGGTAGAAGAATCAATTAATTTTGTTGAAAACCCTGATTTATTGATCACTAATGGCAGATATGCCCTATTATCTGCAGTATGGTTTTGGAATAAAGAAGAACTTTATGAAATAGCTGATGCAGATGATGGAAAAATGTCTCCTTATACTTTTAAAGACGAATATGGAAAGGAACACACTATTCAAGTCAATGAAGCACTTAGAAAAATCACTTGCAGGATCAATGGAGGAAAAAATGGATTGGAACATAGACAAAAAGCTTATGAGAGAATCAAAAATGATGGAGTATTTAATGCTTTTAAATAACAAAAACAAAAATCTTATCAATCATCCAATGATACGATACTTATTCAAACTAATGGCAGTGTGTTTGATTGCTCTAGGAGTATTGAACATAGCTTATGGAGAGAAGATGAGTCTTAAAAAAGCAGAGGCGGAATATTATTATATTGTGGAGGGTAAATCTGGTTCTAGTTTTTCTCCAAGCTTCATGTGTTCTGAAACGTATCAAAAAATAAATGATCCATTACTTCAAAACAAACGAGCAAATGAAGCAATCATTTGTAATGTCAATCATCTTTCCTTTCAAGATAGTTTCTTCTCTTCTTTCTATCAAGCCATCATCGAAGGAAATCCAAAACTCAAAGCAAGAGCCAAGAAGATTATGGAAGCAATGTTAGATAAAAGAGATAATCAATGCAGTGCTAGTGCTTATGAATTTATCAAAGATAGCAATATTTTAGGACGTCCTTTTGGTGGTGCAGCCCAAATGGGGACTTCTAATTGTATCTCTAGAGTCTATGATGATTTTATCTATCAAATGGTCTCTTTTCTTTATGAGAATGACAAAACTTTATTTGAAAGAATATTTGGAAAAGATAAATTTTTCTCTGATTTTATAGAGAAATATCCAACTTATAAGAAACGCGATTACGATGAAGAGGAACAAGTACGTGGAGATCCTAAGATGCAAAAACTCTATGATGACTATGGTGATGAATTTCAAAAAACACATAATGGCTTTTTTTGCAGCATTGATTTTGATTGTTTCTACACACTTTTGATTGCTGATGATCGGTTTAATGCCTACATTGGAAGACTTAAGATTGTATTTAAGGGTGAAAAAGATTATGTTAAAGCGCGGGTGGAATATGACTCATATGGTTCATATCCTCCAAGCTTTCAATGTAAAGATAAGGCGTATTACAAGGATCTTAAAGAACTCATAAAAACAAAAAAAATAAGTGCTGAAGATATGATTTGTAGTTCTGATGATTTTGCTTTTAAAGATAATCTCTTCTCTTCTTTGTATCAAGCCATCATCAAAGGAAATCCAAAACTCAAAATGGAAGCTAGAAACATTGCAAGGGAAATGCTAAAAGAAATGGATGGTAAATGCAGGCTTGAAGATGATG
>NZ_MLAQ01000013.1 GCF_002272895.1 Helicobacter sp. 12S02232-10 | reverse complement strand
CCTTAAAAAGGTGTTTCTGATGAAGTTCCTTGAATTGCTATCGACAATTCTAAGGCTCATTGTAACATTTTTTGATTTGCTTATCAAGCTAATCAAAATTTTGCAGTAGCTTTGGAGATCTCTCATTATTTTTAATGGGAGATTGTATTGTCGGTAGCAATTCTGAATTTTTCTTATCATAAAGACAACCCCCTATTCATTGATTTATCCGCATATTGTGTTTTCAATCTTTTAACAATTTCTTTTTGCTCTTGATTTAAGACTTTCTTTGAAATTTTCTCAAGCTCATTGAATGCTTTTTGTTTTTGATCAATAGAGCTTTTAGAGGATAAGGTTTTTTCAATGGATTGAATTTTGGAATTCGTAAGAGATGGGGTTTCATTCTTTGACTCATTTTCAAAATCAAACCTTAGTTGTTTAGTGTCTTTTAAAAGAGTCGGTTCAGGAGCGGGTAAGTTTTGAAATTCTGATAAAATTTCTTTTTGAATCTCATCAACCTGATTTTTTCTCTCTTTCCAGATTTCAAATTCTTGTTGTCTTAATTCATTAATAACTTCAGAAATTTGCATTGCTTTAAGGGTTCCTTCATTAAATTTAAATCTTTCAATTGCACAATAAAATTCATTATTGAACATTGAAGTTTTTCCGTATATACGATCTTTAAAGGCTTCTTGATTGCAAAAATACAGGGTATCTTTCAAATAAGCCTGATAATTTTCTTTAGTCGGAGTATTTTGTTTGAGTTCTTGAATATAGTCTTTATAATTTAAAAAAGAGATTTTGCCGTTTTCTCCAAAAAGATATTTTTCATAATCAAGGAGCTGATTGAGGGCTTGAAGTTTGCCGGCAATATAATAGGCTTCATCGTGTCTTTCCCAGTTGGAGTAAAAATTTAAGACTTCAAGGAGCTTTTTTTCTTGCTCAAGCTCTTTTTTGGAGTAGTTGTTATATTTTTTTAAAGCAAAGAGTTGATAATGATCGCTCCTGATGGTTGGAGTATCCCGATAAGCTTGTTCAATGATCTCATCTTTGCGAGATTCGTAATGTTTCTCCCGTAATTTTTCTAGCTCTTTCCAAACTTGACTTTTTTCCATTTCTTCTTTCGGGATAGGATTTGTTTCATAAACATATTCTTTCCAAAAAGGCAAAATCTCTTTTTGAAGATTATTTTTTTCTTCAATAAGTTTTTCCCTGTCGATTGCATTCGGGTTTTTAATATATAAATCAATTTGTTCATTAATGGTTTTGAATCGTTTATGAAATTCATCAATAGGAATATTCATTTTTCATCCTTTTGGTTTTTATTGTCATCTTGAGGGATATAAACTTCTGTAATCTCATAACCGATTACTTTAAAACCAGTTGGATTTTTGGGGATATTATTGAAGGTGATTTCCTGATCATCAAACACATAAGCCAATGTTGCCCTCCGTCTTTTTACAGATTGGAGACTGCCGGCATAATAAACTCTTGCGATAAAATCAATTTGAGCAATATTTTTAGCCACTAATGAGACATTCACAACTTCAATATTGCGTTTGATAGAGTTGTTTTGATAAACACTTCCTTTTTGTCGCACCAACTTTTCAAATTGTCCCCAGACTTCGCTTGAGCTTTGAAGCCGAATATCTTCATATCTTGGAATATCATCAATCCGATTGATCGTTTCTCGTTTTTGAACATAAGCTGCGACAAGAGAATAAATTAACGCTCTTTGGCTCTTATAATCGCCGTTGGCTTTCTCAACTCGAACGAAGTTTTGATCGGCTTGAGAGAAAAACACCAAATAAGGTTCTTTTTCTTTAAGTGGGAATAGAAAAATAATAATAATGAGCAAAGCAATGACAGTGATTGACAATACGATAATCCAGACAAACATTAAGCGTCTGATGTTGTTTTCAAGCTTAAAAAGCCAATTTTTATCAATCTTGCGATCACCCATTGTTTATCCTCTCATTATAAGCACAAGGGCTTTTCATAAGACCTTTGTTTTGACCTGCACAACCTGAAAAGATAAGAATTCCCAGAGAGATAATCAACAGATATTTCATTTGTTTTTCTCCTTTTTTAAACGAAGCTCATAAAGTTCTACCTTTGCTTTGTAGCAGTTTGCTTTAGCATTGGAGTATTTCAATTGTGCTTCCAGCAGTTCTATTTTGTCTTGGAGTTCTGAAATATCAGGGCGTGTGCATAAACAAGCCTCATAGATTTCGTTCAAATCTATTCCTGCCCTTTCAAGTTCTTTTATTTTGTCCAGATTGTATTTTTCCTTAGGGCTTAAAGAATCTGACAATTGATCTTTAATAAAGCTAAACATAGCTTTGCCTGATGGAATAATCAGGTTTTTAAAACCTTTGGCTTCTTTGTCGGCTGTTTCAGACATATTTTTAAGAGTTGCTACTCCGATTTCTTCATCCACGCCCATAAATTCAAATAATCCCTTAAGGGATTGAAAAGACAGATATGTTTTCTTTAATTGCTTTTCACAGGCAATAAAATATTTTCTAACCCGTCTGCCTTTGTCATTATTTTCAAGCATAGAAAATTCTTTAGCAGTATCTAGAGTGAGGATATAGTCTAAACTTTTACGATCCCCTCCTAATTTTGGGTTTTGAAGTTGAGTTCCATTGACTAAATGATGATTCGCCAAATTTGGCGAATCAAATAAAATGGGGGATTGTGAGGTTTTTAGAATAATAAAATCCTCATTTTCGACAAATCCATACTTATTGATTCTATCTTTTATCCAGTTGCTGAAATCTCTACCAACTTCTAATGCTTTCCATAGATTTCTGGCATTCACAACATTAGTTTCTTCTTTTTTACAGCCTTTGCCCATAGGGTATTTTTGAATGGGTATGATGTTTTCAATCTTGCTCAATTTTTATCCTTTCTTATGGTTTTAATGCCTTATTATTGGCGTGTTGATTTTGAAGCTTTTGAACAATTTCTTTTTGCTCTTGATTTAAGACTTTCTTTGAAATTCTCTCAAACTCATTAAATACTTTTTGTTTTTGATCAATAGAGCTTTTAGAATTTAGTATTTGTTCAATTTTTTGAAGTTGAGAATCTAGAGATTTGTTATTCTTAATGTCTGTATAGTGTTTTGCCACTAAGGGATTTTTAAATTGCATTGCCTCATTAAAATTTCTATCAGAATAAAATGTTATAATTTGTTCGTGGGTGTAAGTTGGTAAATCAGTGCCACTGCCCACTCTTCCTACTACAACTCTGAATCTAATTTTTTCTTGATTTTCCCATTCATAAATCTTTCCGCCTTTATGATCAATAAAAGGTTCTTGAAACACTTTGGTGTATTTTCTGATAAAATTTCCTAGATTTAATAGCTCTTCAAGTTTGATATGTCCTTGTGAATCAGGATCTAAATGCAGTTTAATATGCTCTGCACCTCTTCCTTTGTCTTTATTGGATAAATGATATCCCTTTACATACATCACAACCGACTCAATGATTGCATTTTCAATCAACTCAATATCTGTCTGTATCGGCGTTGCTCTTTTCTCGTTAAAAGTTACGTTATAAATGCCTGTTTGTTCTTTTTTGTCCATTATCTTGTCCCCTTAAAATCCGATTGTTCCAGGATTACTCGGATTTTTGATTGCATTTTCCATTATTTTGCTAACTCCTTTTCCAATTCCTGTGGCTCCTTTGCCAATTGAATTACCCATCATCATTCCGCCAAATTTGCTTGCAAGTCCCATCCCTTTAGAAAGATTTCCGGCTAATCCTGCTGTGGATTTAATCACGCTACCTGCACCCATTGAATCAGAATCGTTGCTACTTCCGATGAGCTGATTGATCCAACTTGGAATTTTTAAGAGGATAAAGATTGAGAAGGCATATAGAATTGTTACGGCTACAATTGAAGTAAAGTTTTCAAGTCCCTCATAATTATTAGCCGTTGTGTTAGCCGCATAATTAGCGGCTTCTTTGGCAATTAAAGAGCAAAAGATCGCAAAAGGTGCATATAAAGATAAAGAGATATAAAGTTTTCCCCAAGCGAAAAATATACCCCTTGTTTTACTCCATATCAGGGTAGGAAACACGATTGCGCAAAGGGCTTGAATCACGATTGAAACAAAAGTGGATAAAATCACCATTCCAGAAATTACAAGCGTTAATGTCCAGCCACCAAGCCAAAATAAGCCGTATAAAATCGCATTCCCCCAGTTAAATCCGCTTACCCAACTACCGACATCAATATTGATGGCTGTGAGCGATTTTTGAACGGCATCCAAGGTTTTAATGATATCGGTATCCGTATTGTCCCCCATACCGAGTTTGATTGCTCCGGTAAAAAGCAAACGAGGAAAATCAAATATTTGTAATACGAAAAAATAAGCATTTTTTGATTGCAAGATCGCTTCTACAAAAACAAATACAGAAAGATAGATAAAGGCGGTTTTGATCATTCCCTTTTTATTGTCATTATCTAAATTTGCAATAAGCCAAAAAACCATTAAAAGAAACAAAAAACTCAATAAAAATTTATTTGTATAAACCCTTTGTGCGCCATAAAAAATATTTTCACTCACTGCGACCGAGAGTTTGCTCAAGATTTTTGAAATGATTTCGGTAATGCTCAAAATTCCTCCTTCAAATAGAGATCTCTCCAGCTTTGAGGGTATTCTTTAATTATTTCTTTCATATAATTAACATTGATGGAGTCAGAGTTAAAAACTTTGAGGTATGAGCCCAAACGCTCTAAATTAACATCAAGAATTTGTGAGCCGTTAGCTTTGGTTTTGAGCAGAATTTTTCTGTCTTTTTTGGGCGTATTGCTTAAAAATCTAAGCTCTGTGGTTGTGAGTTTTAATTTTTCTTCCAAACGATTTAAGACTTCAGATTGCGTAGTTGGAAATATGATAAAATTGCTCATATTCTCCAAAAAAGACCCTTTCATCGGAATATGTTCAAAAAAATCTATATTTTGCACTCCCATCGTTACAACCCCACCTATTTTCCTCGCTTCCAAGATATTTTCCAAAATAAGACTCGCCATTCTTTGATGATTTAAAAAGTCTTTAAGCTCATCAATCCAAATAAAAAATCCTCTAGCGGTGTCCTTATGAATCTTTTTTAGTTTGTGGAATATATAAAAGGCACTTAATGATGATAGTTCAGAATCTTTTAAGATTGAATCCATATTAATCACGGATAGTTTTTTTGAGAAATTTAACGCATCTTCGTTATTGTCAAACAGACTTTCAAGGTAATTTTCATATCTGATTTTTAATCCTTCTATCGGCTCTAAGCTGTCAAAAAAGTCTTTAAATCGGATGTTATCGCCACCCCCAGCATAAAGTCTTTCTATTACCTTAGAAATAGAAGCTTTTTCGTCGTATTCTTCTTTAGCAATCCCTCCCATCTCTTCAAAAAAAGTTTTGAGGAATATCTGATTTTCTCTATCCCCATTGAGGCTAAAAGGATTGAATTTCATATCTTCAACGTTGTGGTATTCCCCACCTATAAAGTTTGTAAAATTGTGCATCCCATTTAATTTATCCATTGCAAAGACATCAATGTCATATTTCATCAAATTCATCATCAAAAAACTCATCAATGTTGTTTTGCCATAACCAGTTCCACCGATAACCAGAGTATGACCAGGTTCGTTAATTTTTGAGCTTTCGTGAAAATTAAACAAGAATGGCGATCCATTCAGATGTTTCAAGATAGTTACAGGCTTATTGCCAAAAGAATTTTTTGTAAAGCCCAAAATATTATTCTCAAAATTAATTAAAACGCTAATTATCGATCCGCTTTGTTGTCTAATTCTTGCGTTCAGATTTCCATTGGCAGGGAAAAATGAAAAGTATAGAGGTTTGAGGTTCAAGCTTTCTTTGGCTACGGAGAGATTTTTTTTATTCTCCAGATAATTTACAATGACGCTACAATTCCTGTCTAATTCTTCCTTTGATTCTGATTGAATTAAAATTGAGAAGCAAAAATAAAAAATATTTTCTTTTTCTTGTTTAATATCATCTTCCAGACTTTTTAATTTTAAAGTAATTTCTTCATTAACTGCCATTAGAGTTGAATCATGAACTTTTTTCACCGCTTTTTCTCTATCAAGTGCCTGGAGATGAAACATTACGTAAAGATCTATATTTTCTTTTAATATTTCAGGGATCAAGCCCGAATCAATCAGATCGGTTTTATATGATTTGACAGAGATAAATCGAGAATATATTTTTTTCTCATCGTTTCTATAGTGGATAAAATGATCTTTTTTGAATTCAATATCTGAACTTACAAAGCTATCATCAAAATATTCGTCTAATGGATAAAATGTTTTTTTGGCATTCATATACTCCAGATAAAAATTAATAATCTCTTGGGTCTTGAGTAGTTCAATTCCATAAGGTTCCAATGCTCCTAAAATTTTATTTTTGAGTTCTTTGAGTTTTTTGGATTTGATTTGTAAATCAAATTTATCATTTTTAGATTTTTTGCTTTCAGATATGGCGGTATCTTTTTGTTTTTCAAAAAATCCGCTTAATGTTTTGTTTTTGGTCGAAACAAAAAGATAATAATTGATTTGAGAGGCTTGAAAATTATTTTCCCATTTTTCAATAATGTTTTTGGCATAAATATTTTCAATATCTGAAATATCAGAATTCAAAACAACTTTTTCTTTTTTGCAGATAATATTTGTTTCAAAATCTTCTGTAAGTGCATTCAAGAAACTCAGGCGATCGTTTTGTTTTTCAAACTCTTCATCGACACTTAGAGCTGAATACGAAATGCCTTTGATCTTAAATCCCATCATTAAATTAAAATCTCTGGTCGCTATGAGTTCGTAGTCGTATAAAGATAAGATATTTGAATGCTCATCTGCACTATAAATCGTGGGTTCAAAAAATTTAAGCATAGAATTTTTTCGATTTTATTGAAAAATTTACATAGAGAATGTCAAAAATATCATCATCGATCAATTCTAAAATCTTGACTACGATGAGCGACAATCCAAATATTGCTAGTCCATAAAAAACAAAGAATACAAAAAATGAGAAGCCTAAAAAAGAGCAAATAATCCAGCTTTTAATTGTGATACCAAATAATTTCTCTTTCTTAGAAATTTCTCTAAAATTTGGGTGTGCGATCATTATTTCATAACCTCACAAACTGCAATAACCAATACTAAAATAACCGTTACTCCAATCAGTCCCCAAATGTGTTCTTTAATGCGATCTCTTGCAAAAATAGCCCCTACCAATAGGGCTACTACCCATAGAACGCCTAAGGTTTTTGAAATAATAGAAGCGATTGCAAATCCTTTTTTAGAAGCTGATTCTGCTCCACTTTGAATCGCACTTGCAATATCATCAACGCCTGCTCCGAATGCAAAAGCTCCTAAAGCAACAAAGATTGTCAATAAAAATAATATTCGATTCATTTTTCTCCTTTTTACAAGTTTTTTAATTAAAACTTAAGCAAGTTTATAAAAAAAAAAAAAAAAAAAAGCCGCTTAAATAGCAAAGAAAAAATCATATAAATTTTCAAGAGAATTACAATTTGTTACAATTTAAGATTATGAGACAATATTTAATACTGACAGCAATTGATATCTGATAAATTTTAAATCAATGTGTAAGTATGTTGATTGCGTTACTCCCCCAAATGTTACTAAAAATAATTGCGTTATTAAGGGGCTTATAGAGATTTTATTTTAGATGTTACTAAAACAAAATTATTTTAAAAGGGATTTTGCTTAACTGATAAAAGTTTTTGGAGTTGATGAAGAATTTCGAGATTAAATATTACAAATAGTTTAGCTGATTAAAATGTTAATAACTGATAAGTATTTTCTATTTTGAAAACAAATTTTTTATCTGAAAAGATTTTAAGATTTCAAAAGCAATTTTTTAAAAATTTTATCTGTTTTTCAATCTGCTAAACTCAAGTTCTTTGCATTGCAATTTCAAGTCTATTTTTTTATCTTTTCTTTAAAATCAATTTTGTCAAAAATTTCAGGGCTTAAGCCCGTTATCAATGGAGTTTATTGTTTTTTGCGTGGGCAAAAAAGGGTTATCCTGCTAAGAAAATGCCTTTAAAAAAAGATAGAATGATTTTATGAGAACGATTGATGAAATATTTTTTGATTATGAAGAGATAAAAACACGATTTCAAAAGTCTGAAAAAATTGATTTTACATCTGGTAATTCTTTTCATAAACTTAATTTCAGATCAAAATATTTTCAAAATTCTCATCAAAATTTCAAGCAAGTTTTAGTGAAAAATATTTCAAATTTATCTTCTAATGGCATTAAAAATGCATTGAGTTATATCATCAGAAATTCCAACTCTTCTTTTTGTGAAAATCAAAAGGGAGAAAAAGTCAAAATCAATCAAATTTTAGAGGATTGGAAACAAGATTTTTCAGGCAAAAAGAATGCAAAAGAAGGAATGCATTTAGTCTTTGGAATTGATGAAGAATTTGCTCAAAAGAATATTGAAGCCTTAGAAAATGCTGTTAAGATTACAATGAGAAAAAATTTTAACGAATATAAATATGTTCTTGTGAAACACACCCATCAAAACAAACCACATATTCACGTGATCTTAAATAAAAATAATCTTTATACCAATAAAAAACTTCACTTTAAGACAAAAAATGAATGCAAAGAATTTTTTTATAAGCTCCGAGAAGATTTTAAAAATTCTCTGAATGTCTGCAATAAAAACTTCCACTATGAAAACAAATATAAATTTGAGAGAGAATTGAACTTTGAAAAGTTTTATCCCCAAGTAAAAACAGATTTTTCAGAGGAGATTTTGAAAAATACTCGCCAGCTTGCAAAGAAAATTTCCATTGCCGAATACAATTCAGATTCATTAGACAATGAGATTGAAGACTTGAAGAAAGAACAGCAAAGATTGAGAGAGGATTTTATTCAAAATAGGAATTTCAAAGTCGCTTCAAAATTAAAAAAAATCCATCAGGCATTAAGAGAAAAGTTTAAAGACAAAAAGAGACTTTTTGAATCACTCAAAGAATTGAAAAACGCCTATAAGAAACTTGAATTGAAACGAAAAGAATTTAACCACGGGGATTATGAAGAACTTAGAAAACAAGAGGCTTTTTTTGAATTGATCCAAAACAAAAAATATAAAAAGACTTTATCTAAAAGCTTGATTTCAAAATTCAATCAAATCCGTTCAAATCTCAAGCTTTCAAGTCAAGATGTTTTAAGCAATTCTATTAGACATATCAAAACAAACTTGATGGCATCGTTATTTGATAAGAATGCCAGCGTTTTTAAAATTGATGTAGCGATCAATACGCTTAACAAAGATTTAAACGTGCTTAAAGATCTGCAACAAAACAATTATGATTGGATTAAAGATGTAAGTTTTAATTTAGACACATTGATAGCTCAAAATCAAAAGAAACAAAATGAACTCAAAGAATTCATTAGTTTTAGATTTAAAAATTTAAAAGACAGGTTAGGAAATATTGATGAGAAAAATATAAAAAATCTTCCTTTTTTTAAAAAAGAACTCGAATTAATGGCAAATAAATACAATATTGATACATCTTTGCAGATTGAAAAAATCAGTAGGCTCCAAACGCAAGATTCAAATGCTAATGAAATTACAAGTTGCCAAATTAAACCTATTTCTCCAGATATAAAACAATACAATATCAGTGACTTTTTAGATTGGTATGTAGCCAAGAAAATACTCAAAGACAAAGAAGCTTACAAAATGACTTTATATGAGAAAATCAAAAATAACTCAATGGAGAATTTTAAGGAACTTTATAAGCGATTTGAATTTGAGCTTGGCAGGCAAAATGCAAGCAGAGATAAAAGCATTAAGAAATAAAAGACAAAGTGTTTTTCTCCCTTTTATAGATTATGTTATAATATTTGAGTATGGAAAAGAATGAAAATATAAAATTAAAAGCCGATATCATAGACAAAAGAATAAATGCTTATAATAAAAAACTTATTGCATTTATTATTGCAATAATACTTGGTTATTTAAGCTTTAAATATGATTGGAAATTTTTTTAAAAAATCTTCTAGAGCTTTTCTTGAAAAATAGAGATATAAAGCTATTGTAGGGGGTTATTGCTTTATTTTCAATATTAATCCTAATACTTCTCATTTTCCCTGTCCTTTCTTTTTGTCGAGATCTTTTTGAAGTTCTTGCTTATATTCTTGGATATGCCCGCTTAATTGCTCTTTGGTTTTTTGCATATCTTCTAGAATTTTCTCTTCTTCGGCTTGCGTTTTTTCAGAGCATTTTTTTTGTAGGTTTTCCCACTCTGCCCATTGTTTATCTCTAAAATCATCATAAGCCTTTTTTTGCTCTTTTGTAAGTTGATTGCGATGTTGCTGCCAGTATTCGTCGTAGTTAGATATTCTCGGAGGAGTATGTTTTTTAAACCATTCTTTTTTCTCTGTGGCTAGTTTTTTCTCCAATGCCTTCATCTCCGGAATACAATTATATGCAAAGGCTTGATTCCCCAATAGCCCGATCAAAATAGAAATGCCGATGATTTGTTTTTTCATTGATTAGTCCTTGTGTTTTGATTTAATATGGGTATCCCGAGTGCATCGTATTCAAGCGGTATTTTTTTGAGACTTTCTTCATAGGCATTAACATATTTTTTCTTTGTTTTTTTATCCGATTCATTTTGGATGGTATTATAAACATCACTATTTATTTTTTCAGAATTGACTGCCAGAATATTGCGAGCCATAAGAGTTTGAGCTTTGATTGCCAGATTGTATTGTTGGAGTTGGATGGTGGCAATAAAATGTAAAAGATTACCGATTCCAAGCAGCAGATCTGATACGCTCTCATTTTGTTTTTTGCTAGCAGCGTTTGCTATGTTGTTTTTAAAATTTTCTAGATCTTTTTTCCACTTTTCATTTGCTTGATTTAAGCCCGCATTTAAAGTTGTTATTTCACCGACAGTCTGTTTGAGATAATTGTAGTTGTCGAGTTTAATTTTTTTATAATCGTAGTCAATCTTTTTTAAAGCTTCTCCATAAGCTTGCATATCCCCTATTTTTAAAGCAAATTTTAATTCTCGAATATGCTCCATCAGTTGAGTGCTAAGACCTGATAGCTTATTGTCAATACAAGTTTTTATTTGAAGTGTTGGCAGATCAATGCCTGTTAATTTATGGATTCTCTCAATCTCTTTTTTATCTTTTTCAGATTGTTCTTTTAACTGTTGCCATAATGGATTTGTCTGAGCGTTAATGGTTTCGTATTCTTTATTGTCTTTGCCCTGTATCATTGTCATACATTCTTGAAAATCATTATCTTCTTTTAAAAAATCTTCAGGACTTAAATCAGCGAGTCTTTGACCCAAATATTCCATTCTCTGCATCATTCCTTCGGCGTTTCGTTGGATTTTTTTAATGCCCTCAACAGGATTATAAATGGACATTTTCATATCATCAAGAGCATTATCGACAGAATCAAGAGTTTTATTGATGGTTTTAATTTGATCGAGATTTTCCATAGCAACTTTCACACCTTCGTTAAATTGCTTAATTTCCTCAAACGCCAAAGACACTTGTTGGAGCAATATAGGTGTGTCTGTACTTGCATTCAGTAATACAGAGGATAAAAGAACGGCGATAAGTGTTTTTTTCATCAGCTATTAAATTCTTTAAGCATTTTCGAGTTTTTTAGCAATATAAATTAAAGTGCCGACAAGAACGATAAGACCTACGATCGGAAAAAGAACTGCTATAGTCATTTTTGCTCCTTATTCTTTAAAATTATGAATTTATAAAAAATCAATTTTAATTTTTCTTTCAAACATTAAATACTATTTATCATAATAAATCTTCATAATTACTTAAAGGTATGCTTGCGGACCCTAGAGTAATATATTTGATCGGATTGACCGCGGATGTTTCCCTAGCGATTCTATAAAACTCTTTCTCTGTGATCACTCGGTCTTTAAAGGCAAATCTGACAACATAATCTTTGCCATCACTAAATTTAAGTCTTTTTGTTTCGACATCAACTTCAATATAAAGCCCACCTTTTACCAATGACTGATTTTTATCGGCTTCTTTTTTGGTTGGGAAGATCCCGTGCTGGATACGGATACATAAATCAACAAAGAAAAAATAATAAGAATCGTCTTTCATTGATAAAACCGATCGTTCTGACCAATAGCGACTTTCAACGATATGAGGCTGATTTTTTTTAATATTTTCAGTCATTCTCTCCCTTTTATAATAAAGTCGGTTGCAGTTCAGGGATCAAGCCTCTTTTAGCTTTTTCCAATAAATTTATCCAAATAGTTATAGCTTCTGAACTTTCAAGTTTAGCTTCGATATATTCATTAGTCTTAGAGCTGTAGTAACATTTTGCCAGATATTTTTTTCCTACTTTATCGCTTTTAATGAATAATTGAAAATCGCCATATTTTGTAAAAGAACAAAATTGACAGTTTGGAGCAGGAGCAAACTTTTTGCAAATATAATTTTTAAACGAATGAAGATTTTGAAAAGCTTTTTGTTGTTCAGGGATTTGACTATCCATTTTCGGATGTGGAACAACTTCCCATTTTTCAGGCAGAAAAGTGAATTTGATTTTTTCAATTTGTCCGCCTCTCCCTCTGCCTTTTCCTTTTATTTTTGTAACATTTAAATCAAAAAAAATGTTTTTAAGCTCTTCAACAGAGGGATTGATAATTCTTTTATCAATCATACCTGTGGTATAAGTATCAGGTATACTTAAAAAAGCTTTAAACTCTTCCCAAGTAAAATAAGACTCCCCTGTTGTTTTCCATTGTTTAAAATTTCGATACAGATTTTTAGCATATTTACTGCTGATATTACAAAATTCTTCCAATTCAAAACGAGTAAAATTACCGCTCAAGCTATTCAAGATATATAAAAATTCTTCATTAATTTGGATAGTAAGTGTTTTTTTCAATAAATTAATCGTAAATTTATTGAACAGATTAAATTTATCAATCACTTTTTCTTCTTTAAGACCTAATGAGAGTGCTAAAATTTTATCATAAATCTTTTCCAACTTTAATGCAAACTCTTTATCGTCTTTTTTCTTATATCCAGATAAACTTTTAAGTTCCTCAAAACTCATCGTAACTTTTCTTGAACCTTCATTTTTCATCTTATGACAAACTGCAAAAAAATTATTCAAGTCCGCTTCAGTAAAATCTTTAAAAGCGATTAAGTTTATATCATTGTGATATTTAACAACTTCATTCAATCAGCAAGCCTTTAATTAGATGTTTTATGAGCTTATAGTAACATAAAATTATTAATGTTATTATAAAAATCTTAACTTTTACAAAAATTTATAAAATTCCGCCCCCATTTGTTATCTTAATCACCCCCATTTGTTATCTTAATCACCCCCATTTGTTATCTTAATCACCCCCATTTGTTATCTTAATAGTGCCTCAACAAACGTTATTAAGGGAGCTGTAGAACCCCTAAAAGTATTAGTTAAAAGATTTAAAAAGACTAAACAAGAAAACTCGCTAAAAATTTTTTAACAAAAATTTAAGCTTCGTTTAAAAATTCGAATTCGGAATGCTTCGGCTAAAGCCTCGCTTTACACCAAATATTAGCAAAGCTCTAATTAAATCTCAAATAAAAACCATCTTAAGACCAAATAATCTCACAAACAATTCAATTTTAAAAGGGAGGAAAACAAAATATAATCTTAAAACGTTATACAATAGGTCAAAAATCGATTTTTTATTACTAGCCTATACCCAGATATACCTAATCAAATTTTAAAGGTTTTTAGATAGGTTTTTGTAATGATTTTATTTAGCACTTGGATAAAAGATAGAATCAATAAGTATGGATTTGTCGAAAATGAGGATTTTATTATTCTAAAAACCTCACAATCCCCCATTTTATTTGATTCGCCAAATTTGGCGAATCATCATTTAGTCAATGGAACTCAACTTCAAAACCCAAAATTAGGAGGGGATCGTAAAAGTTTAGACTATATCCTCACTCTAGATACTGCTAAAGAATTTTCTATGCTTGAAAATAATGACAAAGGCAGACGGGTTAGAAAATATTTTATTGATTTTGGATTGGATATAATTTGAGCAGAGGTTGCTATCCCTAGAGGTAGCCGCCTCTAGGGATAAATTTAAACAGCCTTATAAAGGTGTTTTTATGAAATTCCTTGAATTGTTAGTCTCAATTCTGGGTTTGATTATAGCACTTCTTGATTTACTAATCAAGATTTTGAGATAACCACCTAGAAGCCCCTTTGGGGGCGACTAACAATTCTTAACTTTCAAACAAATTGCCCGCATAAAATGCTTCTTCCGCTTTTATTTAGATATTATCATTGAAAATTTTAAATCTAATGTATTGACTGATTTTCATTCCTGTTTTTTTAGCTTTTTCCTGTAAAATACTCTTTTCTTCTTTGGATACATAAAGAGCTATTTGAAATCTTTTATCATCTTCTTTTTTTTCTTCTTTATCTGAATAGGTTTCAACAGGTAGATTTTTTTTAAGAATATCATTCAGTCCGATTTTATTTGCCATTTATGCTCCTTATTAAATATTTTATCATTATCTTATAAATATCTAATAAATATTTATAAGATATTATTCTTTTATAAATTGAATTAAGTTTTCATACTGCTCAATTATGGTTTTATAGGCAGATTTTGACAAAGGATTTTCATTAAAAAGTTCTCTGGGACTCAATCCAGTGGTACAAACATTTTCAAAAATCAATGATTCCTTCAATGGAAAAATTGGAAACTTAAAATATTGTTCTAGTTGAGAGATTGTATTTTCATATTCCTTGATTGTTTTAAACATTGTAATTACAATAATAATGTTTTCATTAAAATTACTAAGCTCTCCCGCTGTTTCTGCTGTTCTCATAATTGAATTTATTTTTGGTGTGCAAGGAATGATTATTTTATCCAATTGACCGATTAAACTTGTAATACCTTTGACAATAAACCCTCCAAAATCTATCATTTCATTATCAGATATTTTATAATTTTTAAAATCATCTATTTTTAAAACATCTTTAAAATGATATTCTGCGATTGAAGTATCGTTAGTTACATACTTCATTTTTAAATCTTTCGCTAAGGAATAAGCAATAGGGCTTTTCCCGACTCCTCCTTTTTTATTAATGACTGCTACATTCATTCTATCCTCTTTGAAATTTTTCTTTATTGTATCATAATAATATTAAAAAAATAGCTAGAAAATATTAAAACAATATTTAAAAAATATTCTATAAATATTTATTAAATATTTATAAATTTTTAATTGAAACTTTTGGATTGCAATAAGCCTTGATGTTTAAGCTGGTTAGATTTTGATATGATTACAATTGAGGTTATGCCAAGAGAGGGTCGTAACCTCTTGGCAAATTTATGACCTCGAAATGAGGTGATGAGTGTGTCAATCATTAAGATAGCAAGGACTATCTTGAAGGTAATTGTAGCATTAATTTTATTAATGACAATTGCTATTTGAGATAAAATCTGGGTGTGAAGATGAAAATCTTAGCAAGCCACACTCAGACTGCCTTGCTATTTACTCTCTTAGCTTGCTTTATACTTTAATCTCAATCATCATCTATTTATATCCTAATTAATAATGCACTAGAAAATATTAAAACAATATTTAAAAGCTATTTATAAAATATTCTATAAATATTTATTAGATATTTATAATTTTAATTAAGGGTTTTAAGGAATTTGTTTAAGCTTCGAGTTGTAAAAGCACTTGAAAATCCCTATTTTAGTTGTTTAAGCTTAGGTTGATTTGTGCTATTAATCTAAAAGAACGTATTTATGGGATTTATTAAGTTTGAAAATCAAAATTTTCATAACTAAATGACTTAAGGTTTATAAGAGATTGAGGATTAGTAAAGTAGCTTTACCTCCTTAAATTTAGCTCTTTTTCTTGCACTATCTCTTGATAAAATTTGTCTTGAATTCGATTGAAAGGGCAGATGGTTTTAATTACTTCAAGTTTTTGAAGTTCAAATTCTCTTTGTTTTGGATTTATTCTGTGATTTTTTAAATCTTTGAGGATTTGACACATTTTATTTTCTAAAGATTTTTTGAGGTCTTGATTGGTTTCTAAATTCAATTTGTCTTTTGAAATAATTTTAAAAGCCCTTAAATCATCGTTAAAATCTTTAAACTCGGAATATTCCTCTTTGATTTTTCTCCCTTTTAAAAGCTCCTTAAGTTGTTCTGTAAAGTATTTACCCTTTTCATCTTGATCCATCGCTAAAATAAAAGTGGCTTCTGTCGCACGATCTCTGATGAATTCAAGAACTTTCGTTGTGGATTCGTTTTTATTGCCACCTGTGGCACATAGCAAAGTATTATTAAAATCAAAATTTCTCTCTCCCCGTTCTTTTTTCAGCTCAAAAAATGATAGTGAGTCAATGCTGGACTCAGTAATGATGATGTTTTGAACTTTACTTAAGTGCGTGCAATCGGGAGATTTTAGAATTTCAAGCCCTTTCCCGCCATAGCAAAGTGATTTTATGGGTTTATTTAAGGGGTTGCCATCCCGATCCTTAAATAAAGGATTTCGAAATTTAAGAGTATAACCGCTCTGACAAATAAACTCTAAATCTTTTTCTCCCTTTTTAAATCCAGGTATTTTTTCTAGGCAATAGTGAGGGAAGCAAACATTATTATGATCGTCCAGTTTGATGTTAAAAGCTTCGCTAATTTTTCTGGAAATACCTCGTTGGAATTCTAAATAATTACTATTCCCCTTAGCTTCTCTGAATTTTTCAAACTCAAATATGGCTTTAAGAGAATTGCTTTCTTTTTCTTTGGGATCTGTGTATTGGAGTTTATGAGCGTATTCAAAGGTATTGGCATATAGAATTTCTTTAAGTGAAACTCCCCGATTTTTGCAAAAACTATGAATATTGCCTCTGTCGTTGTCATTAAATGGATTAAAATATAAATAATGATCGTTGGACATTCTTGAGATTACGACTAAATCACCATTTTGGTTTTCCATTGTAAAATTTCGTTTTGTGCATTTTTCACGCTTGTATTCATAGCCTAATTTTAATAATATTTCATCCATTGGAATATTAACGGCTTCATAAGGATTTGTTTTTTGTTTAGTATTTTCTAGTCTTTTATCTTGAATCAGTTTGTTGAATCCATAAACGGCTTTGGTAAGAACTTCTTTTTCATTATCTTTTAATTGGTATAAATCCCCGCCTTCAAAATAAATTAATGTTTTTAATGTGTCTTGAATTGATAATTGATTCCCGTAAAATTCTTTAGCTTTTTTAAATCCCTGCTGTAAAGATAACCCGTTGTTAATGATGTGAATCACATCGATATAATCTTTATATTCCACTCTTTGAGTGATAACAGCTAATTTTGTTGCCAGTAAATCTTCTAATTGAGCTATTTTTAGAGTCTCAAAAGACTTGAATTTAGATAATTTTACAAAATCAATCCCACCAAAAAAAGATAGTTTTACACCATTAACGCTAATAACAAATGTGTTTTCTTCATTTTGTAGCGTAGTGAAATTATTGAGAAAATTCAGATTTGATATTTTTGTTTTTTCATTTTGATCGAGTGGCTCGGATCTAAAAAAATCAAAATCTACAGATACTCTATGCCCTAATTGCAAGGCGATAGCAGTGCCTCCAAAGAGAATAAAATCCTTATCTGTAATGGGTTTTAAGTATTGTAGGATTTCTTGTTGTTCTTTGGGAAGTATTTCTTTATAAAACATTTTTTACTCTTTTTGTAGGCATTGGCGGAATATGATTATAATCGCAAATACCAAGAATAATGTGCCAATAATGCCAAGATTTTTTTCGCATTGAACCGATTTCTGATTTTTGAAGAGTTTCAATTAAAAATTGCTTGTCAAAATTTTCCAATAAAATATTTGCATCTTCAAAAGTCCCGATATCCATTGTTTTTAAAATGATTTTTTCAGGACTTTGTATCGTTTCTTGAGGTTTTTGCCACCATATATATTTTTTTGACAGCTCTATGAGGATTTCGTTTGTTCGGTTCATTTGAATTCCTTAAATTTCTATAATTATAGAATTTTTTTATAATTTTATTCTTGCTTCTATATCGATACTGTAATTTGATCTCCTTCTATGTTAATGAAACTTTCGTTTTGAGCTTGTTCTCTCTCAGCCCTTTCTTGAGCTTTTTCTTCTTCTTTTGATTTTGATTCTCTAAAATCAATTTCTTTGGCTCTGATTCGATGTTTGGAGTATTTTTTGCCTTCATTTTCCCAAACATCTTGAATAAGTTCGCCTGTAACAATTACGCCTTTGCCTTTGGTTAAATGTTTGTGTAAAGCTTCAGCATAAGCTCCAAATAGGCTTATGTCAATAAAACAAGGTCTCTCGATTACTTCGCCCTTTTCATTTTTAAATCTCCTATTGTTTGCGATAGTAAAATTACAAACACATACATTATTTTTACCGATAATTTTAAGCTCTGCTCCGCTGACTAGATTTCCTGATATTGTGATGATATTGGTCATTTTTTGTCCTTCATTTGATTTAATTTTGACTTATTTTTCTCAATGTAATTTTTACACGCCTCCGCTGATTCTTTATAATTTTTTGGCAGTTGAATCCCTGTTTTTTCAAAGATATCTTCGGCAAATTTAATTTGCCCCGCACTTGAAGGTTGCTTTTTAAAAGCTTTATCTAGCCACTTTGAGCATTCTTGAACATCTTCTCTTGCTTCAGGAGGTATAGGGATATTGTGTTCTGTCGAAAGCTTTTCCATTAAGGCTATTTGTTTAAGGCTCGGGGGCTTTTTCTCCCTTTTACTTAGCTTGATAAACCCTAATTTTTCGTGCAGAGTTTTCACAAAGTCGATGTAATGAGATTGACCATTTGTGATTAAGTCAAGAATATTTTCCATTTGAGCAGTGAATTCGCTTTGGGTAATCCATTCATCTTCTTTTTTTAAAGCTTCAATCGCTAATTTTCCTCTTTCTAAGGCTTTCAATTCCTGTTTTTTGCCTTTTGTTTGAATTTGAATATATTCTCGCTCAATGAGTTTGGGGATAAAAGTATGATATGTGCTAGGTCTGCCGATGCCTAATTTTTGTAAAAGCGGTATAAATTCGCTTTCTTTGAATCTGGACGGAGCTTTTTTATTTACTTCTTTAATCTCAAAATTTAAGATTTCAACTGTATCCATTTCATTGAGTTGCAAGGTCAGATCTTTCAGTTCTTCTTTTTCATTCTCCGGCTCTTCTTTGAGAAAAACGTTTTTAAAGCCGTTGTATTTGATCTCTTTTGTCGATAGATAAAAGCTCCTTCCTTTTAGATTAAATTCATATCGATTTGTTTCAAAAAGACAATCTTTGGCTTGAGAGAGAATGCTGTTGCAATAAATTAATCGATATAAATCTTCGTGTTCTTTAGTGAGCTTTTCTTTTGAGATTAAAGTTTCTATTTTTTCATAAGGGTGAATATGAGTGATCCTAGTTGCTTCGTGTGCTTCGGCTTGACTTTGAGCGCCTGCTTTGTATTCTTTATATTGATACCATTCGTATAAAGGCTCTAAAAACGACTTGGCTTCGTTAAGAAACTCTAGACTTAAGTTTTCTGCATCAGTTCTATGATAAGTGATCAATCCTTTTTCGTATAGATTTTGGGCTAAAGCCATTGTTTTATCACTGCTAAAGCCATAAACTTGATTGGCTTTTTTGATCATAGTGGCGGTTTGGAATGGTTTATCTGGGGATTGTTTGCCTTGTTTGGTCTCTTTTTTTGAAACTAATGCTTGTTTGATTTCAACAATAGAGTTTAAGAACTCTTGTGCTTGATCTTTAGTCTTAAATCGATTGTCATTGTTTAAATCAAAAGTTTTATTATCTTTTTTTGATTTTGCTATGATTTTAAAGTCGATTTTTTGATCGGCTGGGATTTTTTCGAACGCTTCAATTTCCAATTCTCTATCTACAATAAGTTTGAGTGCTGGTGTTTGAACCCTTCCTGCACTCATTCTTTTAATATCTAGAAGTTTTGAAAGTTTGGGGCTTAGGATAAATCCTACCAACTTATCTCCAACTACTCTAGCTTTAAACGCTTCAAAGAATTTCACATTGGTTTGATTAAAAGGCAATGAGGATTCCAAGCCTTTCCTGACTCCGCTTTCTGTGATTTCGTGAAATTCTGCCCTCTTGACACTTTTGGCAATGTTTTTAACCATTTCATAAAACATATACCCGATAGCATATCCTTCTCGATCTGGATCGGTAGCAATGTAAACATCTTGATTTTTGCACTCTCTTAATATGTGATCAATGGATTTTTTCTTTTCATTCATAAAATCAAATTGAGGTTCGTAAGTTTCAAAATCCAGCCATTCTTCTTCTGCCAGCTGTTTGAAATGACCTTTGGTTGCAAACACTTTAGCATTAGTAATACTGGCGATTTTTTCGCATTTATTGGGTGCTTCAATGATAATCACGCTCATATTCTCAATCCTTTGCATTGGTGTTGATTTTGCAGTCTTTGAATAGCTTGGCGTTCAAACTGTGTTAAAGGCTGTTTTGCTATTTTTTCAAGCTCTTTTAAGGCAGTTGTCTTATCTTTTAACGATGGATTTGACAAGACTTTTTGAATCTCTGAAATTCTTGTTTTTATTTCTCTTATCTCAAAAGGAGGATTGATTTTGTTTTCTTTCACATCTTCGTTTTGAGCTTGTTTTTCTACCCTAAATTCTTGTTTGAGGTGATCGGGATACCAATTTTCTTGGACATATTTCACCATTGAAACTGAATCTTTAAGAGCTTTTTTGATTTCTTCTCTTTGGGTCTCTTCATTTTTGAATACATTTTTCCAATTATCAATATATCCTGCGTGGTTTTTAAGATTGACTTCTAGCCCCAATTCCAGTCCTTGCAATACTGAATATAATTCAGCTCTAAACTCTTCTTTGGCATAACTGATTTTATCGGTAGAAAATCCTGCCATTTCTCTATTAAGCCTGTTTGGATGTCCTGTAGAATGTCCGAGTTCGTGCAATGCAGTAGAATAGTAACTATCCAATGAATCAAAGTATTTTTTATCTGGCAATGTAATTTCATCTTTTTGTGGATCATAAAAGGCTCTTGGCGAACCAATATTATCAATAATAGGGATTTTGGAATTTTTTAAAACAGCTTCAATGTCTTTGTGAAGTTTAGATTCGATCATTGCAGTTGTTTCTTTGTCAGATTCATAATAATGTTTAGGAAAATTATGTTTGATTTGATAATCTTTGATCATTTCTTGAGTCAGCGTGCTTTGTTCGATATTGAATAAAAGCATTTTTTTATTGAAAAATACGACTGCATCATTTATTCTTGGATCACTAGGCGTAATCATTTTTCTTTTCAGTGCTTCTTCAGGTGTAAGAGCATATTTCCAAATAAAAGGAACAGACTTTTCTCCTGCTTGCACACTGCCCCCCATTTCTTTGATTTGAGCAAATGTTGCCCATTGGTTTGATTGATAACCATATTTGGATCGATAAAGCATCAATATAAGCCCGTTGGTTCTTTTATATTTTGTTCCTGTGGCAGGATTGTGAGGGATATTGAGAGTGGGGACTTCCCAGTTTTTTTGCCATTTTAATCCAGTATCCAAATGAGAGAGAATATAGTCTTCCATCATTTTTATTTGTGCGTCTTGAATATCTTTGTAAGTATTACTCATTGTCTGCCTTTGCATTGGAATCCTTATAATAACTGCCATTGTCGGTTTCTATAAAACCTGCTTGTATTCGCACTTTTTCATCTTCTTGGATTTCTTTAAGGGTGAGTTCATCGGCTTGCTCGATCATCCATTCGTATTTGTCATTTTGTTTATTAAATTGAAATGCTTTCATTGTTTATCCTTGTATTTATAATAAGGGTAGAGTTTCTACCCTATTCAGGTCAAGCACTTAAGCCCTTTCCGTTTGTTTGAGATTGCTCTTGCTTCTTTGGAGCTTCTAGTAGCGGGACTTTATAGTCTGTGTTGTTTTTAATCGCCTGATTATAAATAGAGATTTGTTTTTTTGTATGTGGATATAGATTAATTCCCCGTAAATCCAACAATGGTTTTTTATCGATGGAGATCATTTTTTGATGGGGTAATTGAGTAATGTCAAGATTTTCAATGTCAGTAACGTTATAAACTCTTACATATCTAATCTCATTAGTTTGTTTATTTACAAAAAAAGTTTTAATCCCTTCGTTTTTTTCGGTATCAATTTGACCTCCTAAACTCTCAATTTGTTTTCTAGTAAGCCACATACCACTTTCTTTGCCTTGAGATTCCAGTGCTAACTGATTCGCTCCGCTATAAGAAATTCCCGTAATTGGATTAAATGGTTTTTTAAGTTTGTCTTCTTGAATTTCTTGAGCTGTTTTATCCTTAGTCCAAGGAGCTTTTTTGCTTTCACAAGCCATCCCGATTATGTATCTCAAATAACCTTCCATCTGACTTGCCATATCGCTTGGAGCAATATTTGGAGCTTCGGGGCTTGGAGCATTTTGTTTCTTATCCTCGTTTTTGGGCTTTTCATCAATTGATTCGCTTGATTGAAATTTTGCATTGTCTAGGGTATTGTCCAAGTAAATGACATTATCTGCTTTGCCTAATTGTTCTGATTGGATGTTGATTGCGTTATTGTTTTCCATTGTTTTGATCCTTTGCTACGTCATCTTCTGAATCATCGTTTTGCTCTGATTCTTCATCGTTAAAACCCATTTCAGCTAATTTCTGAATGACTTCTCCGCTTGCCGTTAAGACTCCTTCTTCAGGCAAGTCTTTAATTCTTTTAAGTTCCAATGAAAACTCCTTTGATTTAAAATTTAGAGCTTGTTAAACTCTATGTATAGGTTTCTTAAAACCCACACATAGGGTTTATTAAACTGCCATATGATTTGGATCATAGGCGATTTCAGAAGCATTTTTTAATTGTTGATTTTTAAAAAACATATTTCTTTTTGCCTGCAAAGGAGTATCTTTATGACCCGATACCAAAATCAATACTTTTTCCTTGTTTTGATTCATAATATCTTGAGGTGTCAGTAGTTTATAGCCCTCTTTGGAGACAGATTTATTGTTTTCGACAAATTTCATATTGGAGGCACTTATGGACTCTTTTTCTCTTGTAAAATCCCCGATTGTATCGCTGACTTCTTTGGCATCTTTAAAAGAATTCATTCTGAAAACAACTTGGTAATGAGTGTTAGCCAGCAAAATATCTACATCTTCTTTAGAATAGGTTACTTGAATTTGTTGGTAACTTTGCGTGATATAGATAGGAATTAACCCATAACTGCGACATAATTCCGGTAATCTCATAATAAAATTAAGCTTTCCGAAACGAATAAATTCATCAAGAAGCAGATAAATAAATTTGTCAGGATCTGAATTTTCTCTTAAAAGTAGATTTTTAGCGATAGATTCCATCAATATTCTTACTAAGGGAGCAAGAGTATCAATATCAGTTTGTCCAATATTGATGTAAAGAGTAATTTTTTGTTCCCTTAAGTCCTCATAATCAAAGCTCATTGAGCCTGTAGCTTCGGCTACATCAGGGTTTGTAAATACATTCAGATAAACCATATAATTTGCCGTAAATCCTCCAAACGTCTCTTGCGGAGATGTTGAATAAATCCTAGCCTGATTTTGTACTAAAACGAATTCCTGAACATTGGTATTATGAAGTTCTTCGGTTTTATACTCTTTTAAAGATACTTGTCTGAAAAATGCTGTAAGAGTATTTGCTTTAGGGTCTCTTTTGATAATAGTTTGAGCCTGTTGGTTCTCTTCATCAAAGACTTCTTCTTCAAATTCACATTCTTTTTTAAAATCGCCTTCCAATTCCTCATAATAATCTTTTTGAATTGCTTGGGCTAAATCCCCAAAAGAACTTTTCCCTTTAACACAAAGATCATATAAAGCAAAAAAAATAAAAAGTTGTTTGGCAGAAGCTAGCCAAAAATCATTAGGATCCTTGCCTTTTTCTGCGACAAATAGAGTATTGGCGACTTCCTCCACTAATCTTTTTTTCTGAACAAAATTAAAATTTTTAACGCATTTTTCATCAAACGGATTAAATTTCATAGTGTTATCTTTACCCATTGGACTGAATATTAAAACTTTGTTTTTTAATATTTTTTGCCGATACCCCGCAGTTTTTTGAATTAATTCTCCTTTGATATCTAATACAACACACGAATTTTGAATAGTGAGTAAATTTGGAATAACGATTGAAGCTGTTTTTCCTGTGCCTGGTGGAGCTACAATTAATGATGTCAATGGTTCTATACAACGAATAAATTTATTTTTATATTTGGCTAAAATCAAACCTTTCTCATAATTGAGATCAAGTTTTCTTAAATCTTTAATATTTGCAAATCTTGACTTCCCATAATCTCCTTTGCCCGATCCCTTTAAAAGGGAGAAGAAGATAGTGATCAGGAGTGTAAAAAATCCAAAAAATAAAGACAAAAAAACCATCGGTTTTAAATAATGGATTCCATCGGGGGTTAAACTTTTTAATATGCGATATGAAACTTCAAAGAGTTTTAAATCAAATTTCAAATCAAAAAGAACCATCAAAGAGATTATATAAACGATATAGCCTAAAATAGGAGCTACAAAAATTCCAATCAGTGCTTTTTTCATTAAACAACCTTTAATAGTAATTTTGAGTTTTTATTTAAATCTTCTCTCAATATTTGAATATGTTCGAGCAACTCTTCCGATACTTTGAAGAACTCTTTGGGATCAGTTTTAAAGCCTGAATTCAGGTGATAGGCAATTTGATTGATATTGGCACTCAATCGTGAAATTTGCAATAAAATCTCACAATTAAAAGTTTGAATTTTTGCAAGATCTTTTAAAATTTTGTTATTGGCTCTTTTTGAGATTAAATCTCTCAAATATTGAGACTTGGACTTATTCCGTCGTTTAGCCTCTCGTTCGAGTATCTGATCATGTTTTTCCTGAATTGATAAATGAATTCGTTTCATTCAAAATCATCCTGAATTGAGTTCTTAACATCAAATACCTCAGAGATTACCCTTTGGTTTTTCTCCCTTTTAATTTGAATAATATAGTCGATAGCGGTTCGGATATAACTTTTTAATGCTTCCTTATCATTAAAACCGCCAAACATTGCATTAGTCATAATGGCTTTGATGGCGTCTTTGGTATTATTTGCGTGGAGAGTTGATAGCATTCCATCGTGACCAGTGTTGGAAAGTCTTAAAAATAACAGGCAATTTCTTGTATCAATCTCGCCTAAGAATATTCTGTCTGGTCTTAGTCTCATTGAAGCATTTAAAGCATTTTCATAACTGAATTTGTTTTCATTTTTTGAAATAAGCATTTGCACTTTGTTAGGGTTTGCAATTCTTAGCTCTTGAGAGTCTTCGATTGTTACAATTCGATCAATTATTGGAACTTGTGTCATTAATGCGTTTAAAAAGCTTGTTTTCCCTGTTCCTGTTCCCCCGCTGACTAAAATATTCTTTTTACCTCGTATCAGACTTTCAATGAATTCGTAACTGGAATCTGCTTTCAAGGCAAAATCGCTCAATTTAAAAATTGTTTTGGAAGGAATTCGAATGCAAATACTGATATCGCTGTCATAAAGAATAGACTGATGAATAGCTTGTACTCGATATCCGTAGTAATTTTCCTGATTGTTTGGATCAATGGGTATTTCACAACTCAAAGAAGGGTTGTTTTCATTGAATCTCAAGCCCCTAGAAGTAGCTAATTCCATACAAAAACTTTCCAAAAATTTTTTGTTAAAATTTTCATCTTGGTGAAATTCATAAACCCCTTGTTTATCTAAAACAACTTCAAATTCACGATTGATCAATACTTCATTTGCTCCGCTTTCCAAATAGGGTTTAAACTTTTTGAGTGCCTCACTTAGAAGTTTTGTGATCATTCTTGCACCTCATTATCTTTTTTCGAGCTAGCATTTTCAAATTCGCTCAATAGCTTTTTGAGTTTTTCTTGGTCTCTTAAAAATATCCTTTCAGATTTTTCAACTATGCTTTTTTGGCGTTTGATCTTGCCGATCAGCGAAGTTTGTTTTTCGATCATTTGGATTTGTTCATCAATGTTAATTAAGTTCATTTGTTATCTCCTTATCAGTTTTTATTCCGCATAATATTTGATTTCGCCGCTGGGTAATTCAAGGCGAGATCCATCTCCTCTTAGATAAATGGACTCGACTTCGTATTTTGCAATAGTTTGATTGGTGAAATAATCTGCCTTAGTATTCCAGGCACAATTTGGAAAATCATTGCTATATACGGCTTGACTTCCTGCGTTAATGTGATATCCTCTCCCATTGTTTCCCCAAAAGATATTTAGCCCAGCTATTTGCTCTTGAGTATATAGATTTTTGAGACCCTTGAAGCCATATGTTATCCTGCCGTGATCGTTTATTTCAGGCCATCCATCTAGGCATTCCTGAGTGTTTCCCCTATCACTTGCAGCGCTGTCAGCCCCACTTATATTTTTGCTTGAATTGCCTGTGTTCTGAATATAATCATTTGTGCCATAGATTTTCAGACCTCCGCTATCTGGAATCAACGTTTTATTTTGCTGTGTATCCACCAGTTTCCCTCTTGAGCTTAAAGGCACATAGGCAATCCTTGTTTCATTGAGATTATTAGGATCGTCGCATTTTTGTGTATAAATTTTTTTATTTTCGTCTGTGTCTTGAAAAAAGCTGGCAAATTTCATTGTGCTGACTTTGTCAATATCATTGTTTGTCCAACCGCAAGCTTCTTGTTGATATGGGTAAGCTTTATTGGTTTCAACATCTTTGGCTAAATAAATTTTTTGATTGCCTTGACCGATAAAATATTGATTGATTTTTCTGATGGCTTGTTTGGAAGTGTCTTTATAATCGTATCCTGCAAACTCTTCAAAGACTTTCAATCCTTGTGTGTCAATGAGTCGGCAAGAGGTAGCATCGTGTTTGCCTCCTTGTAAATCATTGAAAACAAGTTTAGTTTGATAAAGCTTCACTCCATCAGATAGGGTTGTAAAAGGACAATTAGCGGCATCTTCATACATTGGGTATTTGAAATTATCTCCGCTTTTATCTACGCATTCCCCGACATTATATTTTTTATTATCTGCCATATAGAAAAATTGAGTTTGTTTGATCGCTTCTTTGTTGATAAAATCAAAGCGATAATCGCAGGCATTCACATCATCGTTCATAGATATTTTTTCATCCGTAGGGGTGCAGTTTCCCACATCTATTCTTTGATTGTCTTTGACATAAAAATATTGCTTTTGAATAAGGGCTTGATTGCTCTGATAATCAGGAATTGCTTTGCATTTTCCGATTTCGCTTGAAAGAGCGATAGGGGGTGTGTATTCGCATTGAGAGATTTTATATTCCTTATTGTCATCCATCGCAATATATTTTTCTTGTCCGATTTCCACTTCTTTGGTTGCATAATTAATCTTATTTTGACAAGTGGGTTGGTTTTCTTTGATATAAATTGCCGAACTCGGAGCTGTAAATAATTGACAACTTCCTCCGACGCTGGCATACACGCCGACAACGCCATCTTTTATATAGGGAGGTTTGCAACTGCCATCGCTGTTGGTAGTAGGAGAACTATAATCGGGAGAGTTAGAGGATGGGGAGTCTGAAGAATTGGAATTTGTCCCGATGTAGGGTAAATAACCATTAGAATAGCCGTTTGTATTTGAGCCATAACCATAGCTTCCGCTATTTCCATTTGTCCCATTCCCTCTTAATGCCCTTGTTGATCCAGAAATTGCCCCTCCTGTTCCGCTAGAACTATTACTGCTTCTATTTCTTGATTCCGTGCTTGAAGGGCTGTTTAAAATATTAAGAATCTCACTTTTTGATCCTCCTGCAATTTTTATCTTGGAATCTTTCTTTAGAACTGCTTTTTTGGGATTTTTTAATCTGGCTCTTTTGACAAAAGGTTCGGTAAGAGTATAAGTTTGATCCTTGTAAATAACCTTATCAAACTTCATTTCAACATTTCCATTTTGAGAATTAACGTTATATTCTCCCATCAATTGAATATCTTTGACACCATTTAAAATGGGCTGGGCTTTAAGCATTCCAAACCCGTCATCGAAATTAATATCTTGTTCGACCTTAATGTCAATGCTGTCTGTTGCATTGACAATACTTAAACTTAATCCTAAAAATAACCAACAAATGATTTTTTTCATTGTGTTACACTCCTTTTTATGTTTTAATGCCTTATTATTGGCGTGTTGATTTTGAAGCTTTTGAACAATTTCTTTTTGCTCTTGATTTAAGACTTTCTTTGAAATTCTCTCAAGCTCATTGAGTGCTTTTTGTTTTTGATCAATAGAGCTTTTAGAATTTAGTATTTGTTCAATTTTTTGAAGTTGAGAATCTGTAAGATTTAATTGTGTGTTTTGAGGTATAATATTTTCAGTAATAGCCGAATTTGCACTAGCAACATTTGCGCTCAGTCCGGCAGGTCTCGGATTGTAGGGAGTGTGGGCGTCCCTATTGGCTATTGCCATCTGATGTTCCATCTTACTTCTCTCCTTCTTCTTGGTCAAGTTCTTTGATATTTTTGAAATATTTCACAAGAATCTCTCCGTTTTTTGGTTCTGGAAACCACATATGAACGCTGGGATTAATAAAAATCCGACTGCCTGCCATCACTTCGATCGTTGGATTGATTTTGATTTGTTGTTGAATAATATTTTGCATAATTGAACTGATGTCTTGTCCTCCTTGAGCTAAGATTTGTTGGGTTTGATAATTTGGAAACTTTGCGGTTTGGTTGGCTACGGTTAATGTGATAGCATTGGCTAAAGTGCTTAATGTAAGTGCTAATCCGTATCTGTCCCAATATTTATTATTAACCTTTCCTGGTAAACCGCTTTTTCCTACAATATCTGCATTTGAAGCATCTGTCAGTAAAATATCCACACCTTGTGGTGTAATAATCTCACTCCATATAACTTGCAAGCGATTGACACCGATTTGATTATTATTGTTGTAAAACCCGATGACTTGTGATCCTTTGGGGATTAAAACAGCATTCCCCATACTTGCAAAAATATCATCTTCAACTTGAGCGGTAATTTTTCCGCTCAAGTCTGAACTGATGGCATTGATAAGAATTGCGGGTATCATTTTATTGGCTGTAATGGTTCGATAGAGTTTTGTTTCTCCTGTTGCAATATCTTTGCTAGGCTGATTTGAAAACTTGTTGTCTCCAAAATCAAATGTAATTTTTTTATTTTTATTTTGGTTCTTTTTAATATTTAGTGATAAAGAAGTGTTTCTTGCTCCCAGAATGGAATCTCTAAGATCTTGATCTTGAGAATCAAAAATATCTTCTGTGTATTTTTTTATTGTGGGCATTGGTTGCGTAGTCGTTTTAGCTTCTTCTAAGTCTTTTTTTAAGGAGTCATCTTTTTTTGTCTCCTCTTTTGGTTCTTCTTGTTTAAAAATGTTTTCAAGATCTCGTGTTGTTTCTTTTTTATGGGGTTCTTCAAAGAAAATATAATCTGTTACCGGAAATTTTGTTTTATCATCATTTAGACTTTGAATGTTGTCTTTGGGATCAATATTGTATTTTTTATCTTCGGTTAAATATACATAGCCAAAAATTGATCCGAAAAATATCCCGATGATCAAAATAGTAATCCCGATAAAAAGCAACGTTTTTTTCATATTCAGTGCTTTTTCCTGACACATACATACTCATTGCCAATTCGCAACGTCCATTTATCGGATATCGTTTCAGCAATGATATAATCGCCGACAATTTTGACATTTGCGGGATTGTCATAGCCATCTACTACTCGATATACTGCTGGAAACTTAGAGTCAGATCGATTTTTATTGTATTTAAAATAAGTGTATTTATCATCATTGAAAACTTCAATGGGTTTGAGTTTAGCCGAATCTTTGGATGTGGATCCATACCATTTCTTTTTTGGGTAAGAGCTATAACCTTTTTGAATTTTAGAGGTATCAATGGATATTTTCTCAATCCCTTCGCCAATAATCAAGATTTCTTTTTTATTATCGAGTTTGTTTTGAAGTGCTAATTTTTCTTCTTCAAGCTTTTTGGCTTTCTCTAATTCCAGATTCTCAACTTTGATTTTTCCAATAGTTCTATTTTCAGAGACAAATACTAAAATAGCGGGGTTTCTTGAATTTTTATAATCTGTGCTGAACAAATAGAAATTATAAATATTACCGCTTTCGCCAATGATTGTTAAAGAAGTGTCGATGCCAATGAGCTTCGGCTTAACCACTAATATGTTTGACAGATCATATTTATTACGACCCAACTCTAAGGCTTCAAAACCCAAAGAATCCCCTAATATGACTTGAGCAATTTTGTCGCTGTCAAAAATAAAAGTCGTAGCCATCGCTGAACGGGTTCTTATTTTATAGGTTTTTGATGATTTGGGATTGAATTTAATATTTAGAATATTTTCATTGCCCGTGCGATTTTTATACCAAAACGAATTTTGAACGGCATTCAGGTTCTGATTTTTAACGGTATCTGCGGGATTTTGAACTGATGTATTGTCTTCGCCTTCAAAAGGACTTTCTGCAAAGAGAATCGTTATAAAAAAAGGGAGAAAAATACAGATTTTTAAATAGGATATGATTGTATTTGAGGTTGCTATCCCTAGAGGATTGCAGCCTCTGGGGATAAATCTAAACAACCTTAAAAAGGTGTTTCTGATGAAGTTCCTTGAATTGCTATCGACAATTCTAAGGCTCATTGTAACATTTTTTGATTTGCTTATCAAGCTAATCAAAATTTTGCAGTAGCTTTGGAGATCTCTCATTATTTTTAATGGGAGATTGTATTGTCGG
>NZ_MLAQ01000012.1 GCF_002272895.1 Helicobacter sp. 12S02232-10 | reverse complement strand
CTAAGCCATTGACATTGCCTGCTGTAATGGTATCTGTTTTTCCTAAAGATAAATCAGACATCAGACGAAAGACACCATTTTCTCCATTGATGGTACTCACTTTGAGGGTGCGGGGAGAGAAGGGATCTGTGGAAGTGAGGCGATGTGAAATGCCATCATCAGCGACTTGTGTAAAATCTATAACGGCTAGTTTGTCGATGTTGCCATATTGATTATTCACAACAAATGTTTCGTTATTTGCATCGAGTGTGGTGATTTGAGAATTTGCATTTAAAATCCATTTGCCTCCGTGATTTAAATAAAGCTCAATATTTGATTTTGAACCTGCTGCGATTGATATTCTGCCTTGAAAATAGCTTTGGGAATTGTCCAAGTTGATATTGATATTGCCTTTGGAGGTGCTTTCAGCAGAAAGATCACCTTTGAGTTGGATAATATTGTTGGGGTCAAGGGTCTTTCCTGTCGCCTCATCATAATTGAGATAAACTGCGCCACTTCCCTCAAGGCTAAAAATCATTCGATAGCCTTTGCCGTTGTTGCGGAGTCCCCATCCGTCTGAAGGTTGCATTTGAGATACATCGATAGATACATTTTTGGTAAATTTAAAATACCCTCCATTGTCTCCGTTTGAGGTAAAAACCCCTCGTTGGATATAGACATTTGGGCTTGCTTTAAGATAAAAATTCGTATTAAAATCAAAATTTGCATTTTTTCCATAATATTTTGCTTGAGTCATAATCAATCCCTCAATCCCAAGCCCTTGTTTTTGGATTTGATCAATATTAAAAACAAGATTCCCGCCATTGACTGTGTAAGTACTTCCGTTTTGACCGCGAAAAATAGCACCAGAGTAACCCAAATAATTTCCTTGTGTTTTTACATTAACTGTGAGGGTGGCATTTGGATTGATATTCATTGTGTCAAAGCCTTGAAATAAAATGCCTGTAAAATTTGTTGGACTTACATCGCTTGGTTGAAGGGTATAGTTTTCATCAATCACGGCATCTGAAACATAATCGGATTTTAAGGGTATAAAAGTGCCTGCAACAGAATAAGAGAATGTCGGGATTGCAATCAATAGGACAATAAAATAAATTTTTTTAAGTTTTAGTTTCAAAAATTTTTTCTTTTTGTTACAGATTGTTATATTTTAAAAGTATAGAAAATATATTTTTATATCGGCATTCATTAGGTTATTTTTATATAATGTCCCGCCCCTGTCCCAAAAAAACCAAAAAAAAACCCGACCTTTAAAAAAGATCGGGTTCCTATTATATGCAAGGCTCATTTTTTTGCGTTGCAAGTTGCCAACTTGAACACAAAAATTATAACATAAAACTATGGTCGTCAATATCTCCCTTAATATTAAGGGCGTGTGCAAGAAGCTCTATCATTCAAACACAAAAGGTTTATATTCTTATTTAATGTGATATCTCTATCCCTCAAAGAATAGAGGTTTCAAAACTTCTTCAGTGATATAAAAATTTCTTTATCTCTTGTCCTCCTAAAATAAGCAAACAAAAATTTTAAAAACAGAAGGGATTTTATGGAATAAATTAGACTTTTTAGACTAAAATTGAAAAAATATTTCGGGGAAAAATGATGCCAAAAAGGGAAGATATAAAAACCATCTTATTGATAGGATCAGGGCCGATTGTGATTGGTCAGGCTTGTGAGTTTGATTATTCAGGTACTCAAGCGGCTAAGACATTAAAATCTTTGGGCTATCGTGTTGTTCTTATTAATTCTAATCCTGCCACGATTATGACTGATCCTGAATTTGCTGATCGGACTTATATTGAGCCGATTACTGAAGAAATCGTAGCTGATATCATTGCTAAAGAAAAGGTTGATGCCATATTGCCCACTATGGGGGGACAGACGGCCTTAAACATTGCGATGAGTATGTATGAAAAAGGAATGCTTCAAGGCATTGAATTTTTGGGTGCAAAACCTGATGCTATCAAAAAAGGCGAAGACAGAAAGGCGTTTAAAGAAGCGATGTTAAAAATCGGTATGGATTTGCCCAAAAGTGCTTATGCATATAATGAAAATGAAGCGTTGGAAGCGGCTAAAGAGATTGGTTTTCCCCTGATTATCCGAGCGAGCTATACGCTTGCAGGCGGAGGGAGTGGGGTTGCTTATAATATTGAGGAATTTAAGATTTTGGCTCAAAATGGGTTGGAAGCTTCACCGATTAGGGAAATCTTGATTGAAGAATCTCTTTTGGGCTGGAAAGAATATGAAATGGAAGTCATTAGGGATCGTGCGGATAATTGCATCATCGTTTGTTCGATTGAAAATTTTGATCCGATGGGGGTTCATACTGGAGATAGCATTACAATTGCACCGGCTTTGACTTTGACTGATAAGGAATATCAAAGAATGCGCGATGCGAGTTTTGCGATTTTACGTGAAATTGGCGTGGATACAGGCGGGAGTAATGTGCAGTTTGCCATCAATCCAAAGACAGGGAGAATGATTGTGATTGAAATGAACCCGCGTGTGAGCCGAAGTTCAGCTTTGGCTTCTAAGGCTACAGGATATCCAATTGCTAAAGTCGCCACACTTTTAGCAGTCGGGCATACGCTTGATGAAATAAAAAATGATATCACGCACACGCCTGCAAGCTTTGAGCCAAGTATTGATTATATCGTGACAAAGATTCCAAGATGGACATTTGAAAAGTTTCCTCAAGCTGATACAACACTTAGCACTTCAATGAAAAGTATTGGGGAAGTGATGGCGATTGGCGGGAATTTTTGTGAGTCTGTTCAAAAAGCTCTTTGTAGCTTGGAAATAGGACTTTGTGGTTTTGAGAGTGTGAGTTCAGATATCGAATTTATCCGCAAGGAAATCCGTCGCCCTAATTGTAATCGATTGCTTTATATTGCTGATGGGTTTCGTCAGGGCTTAAGCGTTCAAGATGTTTATGAGCTAAGCAATATCGATAAATGGTTTTTAAATAGGATTTTTGAGATTGTGCAAGCTGAATCTTTGATTATTTCAGAAATTTTACACAACCCAAAAAGTATGCGTCAGATAAAATCAATGGGTTTTAGCGATAAAATGATTGCTAAATTGATTAATAAAAATGAAAAAATGGATATGAGTGAGATTGAAGTCTATCAAGCAAGGGTTCAAATGGGGGTTAAGGCAGTTTATGAAGAGGTCGATACTTGTGCTGCAGAATTTCCTTCGCTCACGCCTTATCTTTATTCGACGACACTGCCTGATGGATTCTTGAAAGAACATTTTGCAACATTCAATCAAGAGATTAAAGAAGTTTCTGAAAAATCCCATCCAAAAGTAATGATTATTGGTGGAGGACCTAATCGTATCGGTCAAGGGATTGAGTTTGATTATTGTTGTGTGCACGCAAGCTTTGCTTTAGATGATATGAATGTCAAAAGCATTATGTATAACTGCAATCCTGAAACCGTAAGCACTGATTATGATACTAGTGATGTACTTTATTTTGAGCCGATTGATTTTGAGCACGTTCGTATGGCTGTAGAAAGAGAGAAGCCTGATGGAATTATCGTACATTTTGGCGGGCAAACGCCTTTAAAACTTTCTAAGAACCTCACGAAAATCGGGGCTAAAATCATTGGTACGAGTGCAAAAGTCATCGATATTGCTGAAGATAGGGAAAAATTTTCGAGTTTTGTGAAAGAAAACGATCTCAGACAGCCTGAAAACGGGGTTGCCTTTGCAAAAGAAGAGGCGTATTTGATTGCTGATAGAATAGGTTTTCCTGTGCTTGTGCGTCCCAGTTATGTATTGGGGGGGCGGGCAATGAGGATTGTGTATAATAATGAAGATTTGCGTCTTTATATGGAAGAGGCTGTAAAAGTAAGTGAAGATTCACCTGTTTTGATCGATAAGTTTTTAGATCGAGCCATTGAATTAGATGTCGATGCAATTTGTGATGGGACAGATGTGTATATCGGTGGGATTATGCAGCATATTGAAGAAGCTGGCATTCACTCAGGTGATTCTGCAAGTTCGTTGCCTACGATCAATATTTCTGAAGAATTGCTTGCAGAGATTGAAGACACTACAGCTAAGATCGCTCTTAAATTAGGCGTTGTAGGTTTGATGAATGTGCAGTATGCGATTTATAAAAATGAGCTTTATCTTATCGAAGTCAATCCGCGCGCAAGTCGAACCGTTCCCTTTGTAAGTAAAGCTACAGGAGTTCCACTAGCTAAAGTCGCTACAAGGGTAATGTGGCAAGGAAATTTAAAAGAATGTTTAGAGTATTACGACCATTTTAAATTCGTGTGTTTTGAACGCGGAATTTATAAACCTAAAAAAATGGATTATGTAACCTTGAAAGAATCTGTATTTCCTTTTAATAAGCTTTATGGAGCTGATTTGTTGCTAGGTCCTGAAATGAAAAGCACCGGAGAGGTAATGGGGATCAGTAAAAAATTTGGTTTGAGCTTTGCTAAGAGTCAAATTGCGTGTAAAAATGCTTTGCCAAAATCGGGAAAAATATTTGTTTCATTTAGTGATCAAGACAAATCAGAAGCTTGTGAGATGGTAAAAAAATTTATTGATTTAGGCTTTAGTATTTGTGCCACAGAAGGCACTCATTATGCCTTAGAAGCCAAAGGAATTCCCTCAACTAAGGTTCTCAAAATTTCAGAAGGTCGCCCCAATATTCAAGATTTGATGGCAAATGGAGAAATTGCAATGGCAATCAATACAAGCGATAATAAATCCAATAAAGAAGATGCCAAACTCATACGCACTCAAGTGCTTAAAAATCAAATTTCTTACTTCACAACCTTAGCAGGTGCAGAAGCAGCAGCTCAGGCACTAAAAGAAATGCGGGAAGAAAACGTGAATCAAGCACTTGCTTTGCAAGACTATTTGCGTCTATGAATCAAAATCTCATTTATCTTGCTCAAACTGATACCACAGCGGGGCTTTTGAGCGCAGATTTTAAAAAGCTCAATGTAATCAAAGAAAGATCACCACACCAGCGAGTTTTGATTGAAGTCGATTCTTTGAGTGTGTTAAAAAACTCTGTGAGAGTTCCGCAACGCTTTAAAAATCGCGTTCGCAGATCGCATAAAAGCACGTTTATTTTTCCTGATAAGCAAGCTTTTCGCGTTATTAAAGACGAGGTTCATTTGGGATTTTTAAAAAAATTCACTCAGATGTATTCAACTTCTGCGAATAAAACTGGACGTCCTTTTGATTATCAAAAGGCTTTTGAGATGTGTGAAGTGGTTGTTTTGGATTCTAGAGGTATTTTTTGCGGCAATCCGTCTAAGATTTTTAAAATCAATCAATCAAAAATAATCAGAATAAGATAAATTCTGATTTTGAACGTTAAAATTGGTTTGCTAAAGATCCTATGGTATAAATATTATCCTTGTCTTCAAAATGAAATTTTCCTAGATATTTTTCACCGACCTTTTTTAATTCGATATTGATTGGAGGCAGTGTTAAATGCTGATTGGGTTTGACCTCAAAAGAGACATAAAGAGGTTTGGAATTTTTATCATCCCATCCGTTTCGTTCATTAAAGGCTCCATCTTGGCTGATGAGGAATTGGGAGTTTCCCAAGTCTATTTGGTAGGAATCTAAATAATAAGTCCCTGCATCAAGCTTGAGTGTTTCTGTATAGGCTTTTTTAAAGCCTGTATTCATTATCAGCTTCAATCGTGAATTTCCTCCGACTGAAAATCTTTGTCCTTTCGTACCATCTGCGTTGAGTTTTCTCCAAAAGGTTAGAACAGAAATGCCTTGATGCTCTACGCAGATACTTACTATGGCAGGATCGGGTGTTTTTACGCTATAAATAGCACAAGATGCAAGCAAAAAACCCACTATAAGAGTAATGGCATATTTCATTTGTTGCCTTATTTTCTAAGAGATTGGTGCGACAAAATCATATCGTTTTATCTTGAAGAGCAACTAAAATTCATTGTCTTCGTGTTTGATACATCTTTTTCTTAAGCATTTTTGGGCTATAGTCTTACTATGAGAGTCGATAAATTCATCAATACTGCAAATATTGTCAAAAAGCGTTCTTTGGCTCAAGATATGTGTGAGAGTGGCGTTGTGTTTGTGAATGGGAGTGTTGTAAAATCAAGTCGAAACGTAAAAATCGGAGATGTTATCGAACTGAAGTATCTAAATGGTACGAAGCGATACAGAGTCCTTGAAATTCCCATTCTTAAAAGCATTCCAAAATCTCAAAGCCAGAGATATGCCATAGAAATCTGATTTTAAGATTTATAGATAAACTTTCGCAAGCAGAGTTGCAAAAAGTACGGGCGGGGTAATGATAAGACCTGTTTTGCAGTATTGTAACCACGAGATTTTTATCCCCTTTTTGTTTAGAACATATAGCCATAATAATGTTGCAAGTGAGCCTATCGGAGTAAATTTTGTTCCTAGATTAGATCCGATAATATTGCTATATGCTAGATGATTTAAGCCAGCATCTTTGAGGGCAATATTTTGAATGAGGTTTGCAGGCATATTGTTCATTAATGAGGAGAATGCTGCTGCAATCAACCCCACGCCTAGATTTGCAATCAAGTTTCCTTGAGATTGCAAATAGAGTGAAATTTCACTCAAATAATGCGTGATACCAGCATTTTTGAGTCCATAAACCACCACATACATCCCCACGCTTAAACCCACGACTTGCCAAGGGGCATTTTTTAATATTTTTATTGCTTGAATGCCGCCGTATTTTTTGCTAATAAAAAGAAAGATAAGTGCTCCGCCAAGGACAAAAAGACTTGCAGGTAGATGATAAGCATCCCCTAAAATCAAACCTATAAACAAAAGACCTAAAAATATCCAAGAAAATACAAATAGCCCTACAGATTTTAAAACATTTTTTGGAGAAGGAAGCGGGGCAAGTTCAAATGGCGTTTGAAGCGTTTTGTAAAAATATGCACAAAGGACTAAAATTGAAGTGATGATGGCGATAAGATTGGGAATAAACATCGTTTTTGCATAATCTGTAAAACTGATTTTAAAAAATCCTGCTGTGAGGATATTAGTCAGGTTGGAGGTAACCAAAGGGCTTGAGGCAGTATCTGAAATAAATCCGATTCCAAGCAGAAAGGCGATTAAAAGTGTATTTTTAGCTTGAAAATATTGCATCAAGGCAAATACAATCGGAGTGAGGATTAAAACAGCACCATCATTGGCAAAAATTCCTGAAAGAATTGCACCAAAAAGTAGAATAAACACAAATAATCTCATAGGATTAGAAGAGCTGTTTTTAGCAATCCATAGCGCGATACATTCAAAAAATCCGATGGTATCTAGTGTTAAAGATAGAATAATCAGCCCTATGAGTGTAAAAGTTGCATTCCATACAATGTGAAAAATTGAATAAATATCGTTCAAATCAACCGTACCAAAAATTAATGAAAAAATCGCACCAAAAATAGCAATACTGCCAAATCCAATGCCTAAGGGTCTGAAAATAATTCCAGTTAGTGTGAGAAAAAATATAGTTGCAGAGAGAAGCAAACACGATATCCTAATGATTTTATTTGGGCATTGATTTTACCATACAAGCAAATAAAAGACATATCTTTTATTTGCAATTGAATTGTTTTTGGGTCTTATAATAGGGCAAGATTGAACAATCAGGAATGAAATAATGCAAACATATCGAAACATTGAGCTTAGTTTTATGGGTCCTCCTCATCATATGGTTGGAGATGGTTTTAGAGTCAGCCAGTATTTTCCGAGTGGAAAAAATTTATTCAAAAGATTTTCTCCTTTTTTATTGCTTGATTACAATACTCCGTTTTATTTTTCGCCGACTCAAAATCCTAGAGGCGTAGGTGCTCACCCTCATAGGGGATTTGAAACCGTTACAATTGTTTATGATGGGAAGGTGGAGCATCACGATAATAGTGGTAATCACGGCGTTATTCAAGAGGGTGAGGTTCAATGGATGACTGCAGGCAAGGGAATATTGCATAAAGAATATCACGAGCGAGGTTTTTCTAAACAAGGTGGGATTTTTCACGCGATTCAATTATGGGTGGATTTGCCCCAAAATCAAAAAATGACAAACCCGAAATATCAGACTTTAGGAAAAAATGAAATCGGATTTTATGATACGGAAAAAGTTTCTGTTCGTGTGATTGCTGGAGAGTTTAAGAATGAAAAAGGTGAGATTTTAGCCCGTTCAAAAGCCCAAACTTTTTCTCCTATCAATCTTTATAATATTTTTCTTAAAAAGAATGCCTCTGTTTTTCTTTCAGAGCCTACAGATTATAATACGGGGATTCTTGTAATTAAAGGCGAGGTAAAAATCAATGCACAAAAGGTTTATCAAGAAAGAGAATTTATTTTATTTGAAAATATGGAGGGGGTGATAGAATTGGAGTCATTGAGCGAGGATTTTTGTGCTTGCGTTTTAAGCGGAAAACCTTTAGAACAAGAAGTCTTTGCAAGAGGTCCTTTTGTGATGAGTACGCAAGAAGATATTCATCAAGCATTTATTGATTATGAAGAAGGAAAATTCGGGACTTGGAGTTTTTGAGAAATTTTTTTGATTTTAGACATAGATTAGAAATTATAAGTGGGGGATTAAATCAATTTTTCAGCCCGTTTTTTATACAATGTAGCCGAATTTTATGATGAAGGATCCCTGATGGATTATAAAGATACGCTTATCTTACCTCAAACCGATTTTCCTATGCGGGGAAATCTCCCGCTCAATGAGCCAAGCAGGTATGAGAAATGGCAAAAAAATAAAGTTTATGAAAGAATGAAGCAAAGCCGTGAAAAAGAGCAAGCACACTCTAAAACCTTTAATCTTCACGATGGTCCTCCTTATGCCAACGGACATCTTCATATCGGGCACGCGCTGAATAAAATCCTCAAAGATATCATCGTTAAATACCATTATTTTCAAGGACGTAGCGTTCGTTATACACCCGGATGGGATTGCCACGGACTTCCTATTGAGCAGCAAGTAGAAAAAAAGCTTGGCAAAGAAAAAAAAGATTCTTTGCCGAAGCAGAAAATCCGCGAACTTTGCAGAGAGCACGCGCGTGAATTTATTGAGATTCAAAAAAAAGAGTTTTTGCAATTAGGGGTTTTAGGTGATTTTGACAATCCTTACAAAACGATGGATTTTGGTTTTGAGGGTGATATTTACAGAGTTTTGTGCGAAGTTGCTAAAGCAGGACTCTTGGTTGAGCGGAGTAAGCCTATTTATTGGAGTTGGGCTTGTGAGACTGCATTGGCAGATGCGGAGGTAGAATATCACGATAAAGAGTCTGATTCGGTTTATGTGGCATTTGATTTAAAAGATGATTCGGCTTCAAAACTTGGAATTAAAAAGGGATCGATTGTTATTTGGACAACAACTCCTTGGACATTACCTGCAAATGCGGGCATTGCATTAAAGCCAAATGTAAAATACGTTTTGACTCAAAATGGTTTTATTGTGGCTAAAGAATTGCATCAGAAGCTTTTTGAGCAAAAGATTATTGATGGGACTATCATTAAAGAGTTTATTTCTGATGAGCTTGAAAAACTTTATGCTAAAAATCCTCTTAATGGTAGGGATTCTTTGATTATTTTAAGCGATCACGTGAGTTTGAGCGATGGCAGTGGAGCGGTTCATAATGCCCCTGCACACGGGGAAGAAGACTATTATGCGGGATTGAAATATAATCTTCCTATTATAATGCCTGTGGATGATAAAGGGTGTTTTAATGAAGTGATTGTGAAAGAAAAACTTTTGCCTCAAGAATTTTTAGGTAAGCACGTTTTTAAAGCCCAGCAAAAAATCATTGAGATGTTGGGCGAGTCACTCTTAAAGCATAGTAAAATTATCCATTCTTACCCACATTGTTGGCGATCGCACGAACCTGTGATTTATCGCGCGACGACACAATGGTTTATTTTAATGGATAAACCTTTTAGGGACAAGAAGACGTTGAGGCAAATCGCATTAGAGGCAATTGAAAAAACAACCTTCTATCCCCAAAGCGGTAAAAACAGGATTGGAACAATGGTTGAGAATCGTCCTGATTGGTGCATTTCAAGGCAAAGAGATTGGGGCGTTCCGATTGCTTTTTTTAGAGATAAGGCAACTGGCGAAAGTATCCTTGAAGATGAAGTATTGGAGCATTTAGCGGGTATTTTTGAAAAAGAAGGTTGCGATGCTTGGTGGGAGAAGAGCATTACAGAATTGCTTCCTGCGTCTTGGGCGCACAAAGCTAAAGATCTTGAAAAAGGCAAGCATATTTTAGATGTATGGTTTGATAGCGGTAGCACTTGGAGTGCTGTATTAAAAACCGGAAAAAATTCGGGTAAATATGATGGCGGGGATTATCCTGCAGATGTTTATTTGGAAGGGAGTGATCAACATAGAGGTTGGTTTCAAAGTTCTTTGCTTTTAAGTTGTATTTTAAATGGAAAAGCTCCTTTTAAATCCATCGTTACTCACGGCTTCACAGTTGATGAAAAGGGCGAGAAAATGAGTAAATCCAAAGGGAATGTTATCAGTTTGGATTTTATCTTGAAAGAATATGGGAGTGATATCTTAAGGCTTTGGGTTGGAATGAATGACTATCAAAGCGATTTAAGTGTATCGGCGAATTTTTTTAAACAAATCAGCGAACAATATCGCAAGATACGCAATACAATCCGATTTTTGCTTGCTAATACGAATGATTTGGAGGCGTTTGTATCTTATAGAGATTTAGGCGAAATTGATCGTTGGATTCTCAAAAAAGCCGATGAGATTTTTTCGCAGGTAAATACGCTTTTTGGAGAATATGATTTTGTAAAAGGATTGAGTATCTTAATGGGGTTTTTGACAAACGAACTCAGCGGGATTTATCTGGATTTGTGCAAAGATAGCCTTTATTGCGATAAAAAAGACTCTTTATCCCGCCTTGCTCATCAAAGCTCAATGGCAGCAATTGTACAGAATTTATTGCATCTTTTAGCGCCGATTTTGACTTATAGCGTTGATGAGGCTCTTGAATTTGCTCCTGCTTTAATAAAAGGCGATGCGAAAGATGTTTTTGATCTCCAAAAAATTGATTTAGAAAAAAAGTTTGATTTAAGTTTGAGTATTGATTTTGATGAGCTTTTAGAGATTCGTGCCGGATTTGGTGAGGCAATGGACACTTTGAAAAAAGAAAAAATCATTAAATCTTCTTTGGAGCTTGGTGTTGGGGTAGAAAATGAGAGTTTTCAAAATCTTGATCAATGGTTGATTGTGAGTGAGATTACCGACTCTGCTTTGGTGCCCCAAGAAAAAATAATCGCTACTTTTAAAACGCACCATTCAGAGAAAAATTTTATTATTTTCAAAACTGATAAACACAGATGTCCTCGCTGTTGGCGGTATGTTTGTGATTGTGAAAATCAGCTTTGTCACAGATGTCAAGAGGTTCTTGAGGGATAGGGAGGTTTGGGTCAAATGGGATTTGAGGTTTTAGGATTGAAGGTTTTTGATTTGAGCAAACCTTTTGGTTATGCTGAGGTTTTTAGTACAATTGCTATCGTTTGTCTTATCGCATTTATAGGCTTTTATATTTTAAGAATAAAGTCAAAAAAATAATTTATTTTTAAATTTGGTATTATTAAAATTCTATTATTAATAATTTATAGATACGATTATTATATAAAAATGCGAAGAGCAGGGAACAAATTCTTTCTCTCGCGATTAAAACGAGTATGTAAAGAGTGTTTGTGAAAAAAGTGATCGTTTATTTCTCTGTAGTCTTGCTGGCTAGTTTGGTTTTGTTTATGGGTGCAAGTAGCGTAGAATGGAGCGATGTAATCGGCAATATTTACGAACATATTGTAAATGGAACACCTTTAAGTAGTGATGGGGTTATTGTTTATGAGATCCGTCTTCCAAGAATTATTTTAGCCATTATTGTCGGAGGGGTTTTAGCAGGTTCAGGGGCTGTAATGCAGGGGATTTTTAAGAATCCTTTGGTTGATCCTTATTTGTTGGGTATTTCTTCTGGGGCTGCTTTTGGAAGTGCGCTTTCAATCGGTTTTCTTGAGAGTTTTCCTGTAGGGATTTTGGCTTTTGGTGGGGCAATAGGCGCTTCTTTTTTAGTGATTGTTATTGGTAGATTTGCTGGGGGATCGAGTGTTTCTTTAGTGCTTTCAGGTGTTGTACTTTCGGCATTTTTGAATGCACTGAGTGGGTCGATAAAGTTTTTTGTCGATCCTCAAAAGGCTCAAGCCATAGTTATTTGGCTTTTAGGCAGTCTTTCGCTTGCAAGTTGGGAAAATGTAAGGATTGCTTTATTGGGATTTGTTGTGGGCTTTATCCCGTTATTTTTGTTGCGTTGGAAGATTAATGTATTGGGCTTGAGTGATAGCGAATGTATGTCTTTGGGAATTTCTCCAACAAAAATGAGATTTATATGCATTGCTTGTATTAGTTTTGCGTGTGCATTGGCTGTGAGTGTGAGCGGAACGATTGGCTGGGTAGGGCTTGTTGTCCCCCATTTGGCACGAGTGATTTTTGGTTCGGATATGCGTGGGTTGATTGGTGGGTCTGTGGCATTGGGGGCTTTGATATTGCTTGGGGCTGATACCATAGCTAGGACACTAACCTCTTATGATCTTCCAGTGGGGATCATTACAGCACTTTTGGGAGCTCCGTTTTTTATCTTTTTGTTGAATCAGTTTGCAAATAAATGGAATAACAGATGAATGTTTTGGAAATCAAGAACTTAAGCTTTGATTATGGCAAAAATAAGATTTTGCAAAATATTTTTTTGGCTTCAAAACAAGGGAGTATCACTGCGGTTTTAGCGCCGAATGGAACAGGTAAAACGACGCTGTTTCATAATATTTTAGGGATACTTAAGCCTTATGAGGGCAGTGTTTTTGTTAAAGAGAAAAATATTCTTAAACTATCCCCACCACTAAGAGCCACTTATGTTTCTTATGTCCCTCAAGAGTGGGTAAGTCCTTTTAATTACAGCGTGCCTGATATCATAATGATGGGTTTGACTCCTAAAATCAATTTGTTTGGTTCTCCTAAGGTTGATGATGAAAAAAGAGCGATGGCATTGATGGAGGAAATCGGTGTAGCCCATTTAAAAAATCGTGGCATTAATGAGCTTAGTGGGGGACAGCGTCAAATGGTATTGCTTGGTCGAGCTTTGTTCCAAGATTGCCCACTTCTTTTGCTCGATGAGCCCACTTCGCATTTAGATATCAAAAATCAGGCCTTACTTTTTAGGCAGCTAAAAATTCAGGTCAAAAAAAAATCTCTTTCAGTTCTTATCAATATCCACGATCCCAATCTTGTAAGTGCTTATGCCGATGAGGTTTATATGTTTAAAGACGGAAAGAATTTTTGCAACGGGCGTGTGAATGATGTGATGAATGAAGAAAATTTAAGTGCTCTTTATGGGATAGATGTTGAGGTGAATCTTATCAAAGAACGCCCTTTTATCCGTGCTTTTTAATTTGGTATTTTTTTTGCTTTTGAAAAAGAGATATATTTTAGAAGGACTTTGCTATGATGCGTTCGTTATACACAGCTACAACAGGAATGTTGGGGCAACAGCTTCAAATTGATACCACTTCCAACAATATTGCCAATGTTAATACGACAGGATACAAGAAACAAAGAGCGGAGTTTAACGATTTGTTTTATCAAGTGCTTCAATACGCTGGAACGGCTACTAGTGAGACAACTCTTTCTCCTACGGGCATAGAAGTAGGGTTGGGGGTGCGTCCTGGAGCTGTTAATAAGACGTTTTCGCAAGGCAGTCCCAAAGAAACGGAAAATAATTTAGATATTGCCATCACCGGAAAAGGTTTTTTTCAAATCCAACTTCCTGATGGAACCACTGCTTATACCCGAAGCGGGAATTTTAAACTTGATGATCAAGGAAATATCGTTACAAGTGAGGGCTATCTAGTTTTGCCTCAAATTACAATCCCGCAGGACGCCACACAGATTAATATAGGAACTGATGGCACTGTGAGTGTCGTGCAAGGAAACCAAGGGTTGAGTAATGTGCTTGGTCAGATTGAGATTGCTAATTTTATCAATCCTGCAGGATTGCACGGATTGGGGGATAATCTTTATATCAATACCAATGCTTCAGGCGATCCTATCGTAGGCGTGGCAGGTAATGAGGGATTAGGACAGCTTCGACAGGGATTTTTAGAGTTGAGCAATGTGAGATTGGTTGAAGAAATGACGGATTTAATCACGGGACAGCGCGCTTATGAAGCGAATTCCAAATCCATTCAGACAGCTGATTCAATGCTTCAAACCGTGAATAATCTCAAGCGATAACATGCACTTTAGAATCTCATTTTAAAAATCATTACTAACACTTGCAAGGGATTTGCCTCATTGCAGGCTTATTCCCATAGTTGTGGAGATATTATTAAAGCGATGTATTGGGGTTTTTTATTTGTGAGGACTTGAAAAGATTTTAGCAGATGGCAAAATTCTTTATAAGAAATCCCATAAAGCTTGGCAATGGCAATATCGTTTTGCGCTTTGAGTTGATCATAAAGCTTGGGCGTGGGCGGGATATGTTCTTTTTGGATTTCAAACATATTGCTTAATTCAGAAAAAACATCATTGATTTGCACCATCTGACGCACTAAAAAATCCATTACCAAAGAATTGAAGATGCCCAAAGCAAAAAGTAACCGCAGATAAGAAACGCGCTCTATACTGATGGAGTCTCCCAAAGGTATATAGTGTTTGGGTATGGAACTCCAAACACTACTACCGCATCCGATATTTTTGGGCAAAAGGCTGAAGATGGATGTGCGTTCGTTTGTATCGCTAGCGATACCTCGAAAAGCCAAGCGGAAAAATTCGTGATCGTATGCGATAAAATCATTTTCATTTTGTTTGGTGCGTTTTAAAAGATTTTCGTATTCTTTTTGATTGAGTTTGAGATCTTGTTTGAGATGATAAATTTCTTTGCTTTTGAGTCTTTTTTTAAATTCAATGGGGTCTAGGAAATATTGTGGGGTATTAAAGGAGGCGTGGAATTGATAAAACATCTTACCTTCATGCTGGTGCAATTTTTTGGTCTATAATATAAAAAGTATGTTTATCCAAAATCCAAACATTATTCTTGAAACAAGTTTCCCATGAGAAACTGTCAGATTCTTTTGTTTGTTTAATTCTTTTTCTATTTGATTATATGAAAATATTCCAAACTTAAATTATTTGATACATTAGCCTGATATTTTAATTTACTTCTTAAGATTCTAATCCAATCATTATGATATTCTTCTACCATAAATCTTGTTGACTTTGTTTCTAAATACTAATTCAATAATAGCCAAATCTTTTGTAATTGAAGCAATAAGTTGCAAATTTTCGTTATGTTCTTCAACATTCCGATAGCTTTCAATCCGTTGTTTTGAAAAAAGATTCTCATACTTTAGATCTGAAATTTTCATCTAAAAACCTAAATTTAATTTTATCGTTATCTAGATCAAGATCAATAAAAGGGATTCCCAAATCTTTTGAAGATTTGACCCAAAAGTGGATTTACCTACACCGTTTGTGCCTGTAATGATAATCAGATAAGGATTCAATAATCTCTCCCTTTAACCAAATCGAGCTTAGCATATTCTTCAGGGGTTAATTCCCTTAAGATTTCATTTTTCATTGATTTGCTATTAGGATCTAAAAAGTAACATTTCCCATCAGGCTGCAGTAAGAGGTTGTATTTATCAGATATTGTCTCATCATAATAAATAGCATTATATCCTTCTTTGAGTAATCTAACCCTGACACCTTCACCACTTTCTGCAGCTTCAAGAATTTCATCATAAGTGTATTGTCTGACAGGTTGTGTGTCTTTCATTGCAAGATTCATTTTATCCCTCTTTGTATAAAGTTTTATCTTTGTAAATTGTAACATATTTGATGATTTGATTTTACTTGCTTGTGTTTGATTGAGCATCATTTAAAGTTTTTTAGACGATAAAAGTCTTCTGCGGGACGTAAAAGATGTCTGAAAGGTGTAAAAGAATTCTATCGTTGAAAGTGTCAGCGAGATGATTGATTAAGTTTTTTATTTGTGAATTGACTTGTTTTATTAAATTTTTACAATGCCCAATTTGATAGGACTAAGTGAATAAATATAACCTTGTTGGCAAGGAAGTTCGGCTGATTGCAATCTTGGTGGAGCTTTTTATATCTAAAAGCATAAGGGATAATGGGATTTTCGCTCCGAAGCCTTAAAATAATATGTCTCAAAAGGTCGAGACAGAAACTATAGATGCAGAAATTAAAGAAAACGATCCTGTTTGCCAAACAGAGACAATTCCACCAAATGCGAGAGGCTTTAATCGAGATAAAGCAAACGACGATTATTTAGGCTTGAGATTTAAGAATTTTCTGATCTCTTCTCGAAATACCGTGACAAAAATTGCAATGATTGCAAAAATAATATTTAAGTTCATTTTATAATCTCCTTTTTTATTCCCACCCCTGATATGAAAAAACAAAAAAACCAACTCGAAAAAATGAGAATGGGATGCAATCTCTCAAAAGATTACCTTAATTTTAATACCATCCCGAGCTTCCATCAAAAGTTTAGTTTGCATATTATAAATTATTTAACAAAAAAAGTCAATAAGATTTATAAGATGTGCCAATATTTATATTATATTATTGCTTAGAGTTTTTACTTTTTCGAGTGAAATGTCCTCATTTTAGTATAAATGCAACTGCTGATTTTTTCAAAAATTGAATCTTGATGATCGACTCCATAAATCAAAGCTTTTAGGTCGTCTTCGATTTTCTTTTTTGATTCGATATTTTTGAATAAATTTTCTGCTCTAAAAACAAAATAAAATATTTGAAAGCTTTACAATCGTTATTTTCGATGGCAGCTTCTAAATCGATTTCATAAAAGATTTTTTATGAAGAAAGCTTGGAGTTACCATAAAATCTCCAAAATCTTCCATTGGTTAAAATTTAAAATGAATTCTTAAGCTGTTGAAATAACACTTATTTATCATTGCTTGAGCGTTGATAAATTATAAAATAATGGTGCAATGCTATTGCTTAAAGAGTGATTCAAGCGCATCGATACCGACTTTTGAAAGGGTTTTGTCTTGCGCATCTTGTGAATCTTTTTCTGACGCCATTTCAATCAATTCAATGTCATACCCCGTAAGCATTGAGGCCAAACGAATGTTGATACCATTTTTGCCGATAGCTTTGCTTTTTTGATCACTCATAATATTTATAATCGCTTTTGGCGGGGTATTTTCATCTTCAGAAGGTTGGATTTTGATACTGATGATATTTGCAGGAGCTAAAGCTTTAGAGATAAAGATTTCAGGTACTTCAGAATACTCGATACAATCAATATTCTCTCCGTTGAGTTCTTTGCTTACTGCATTGATTCGAACGCCTTTGACCCCGACGCTTGCTCCGATGGGATCGATTTTGGGATTATTGGAATAAAGGGCAATTTTTGCGCGATCGCCTGGGATTCTTGCACTTTTGGCAATGACTACTTCCCCATCTTTGATTTCAGGAACTTCAAGCGCGAGAAGCTCTTCAAGCATTTTTGGCGTCGTGCGCGAAAGCTCTAAACAGATGCCATTTTTATTGATTCCTACGTGTTTCAGAATGGAAGAAACAGTATCACCCACGACAAATTTTTCGCCTTTAATGCGATTTTTGACTGGCAATACGGCACGGATTTCATCAATTTCAATATACGTGTTTTGAGATTCATCGACTCTGATGACAACGCCAGTGATGATTTTGCCCACTATAGATTTGAATTTTTCAAACAATTGGTTTTCGATTGTGCGTTGGATATTGAACTCAAGATCTTTAAAAAGCAGATTGACTGCGTTTCTGCTCATATCTTCCAAGCTTAGTTCGTATTTGATTTCATCTCCTGCCTTAAGGTCGGGATCCATTGTCTTTGCCTTTGAAATTGAGATGAAATTTGTGGAGTCTTCCTCAATTTTAGGGTCATTTTCTTCGCAGACTCGGATTGTGTGGATAAGCTTAAAAGTTCTTTCTTTGGGATCTTCTTCGACAGTATAGTCGATATTTTCATCAATTTCTTTTTTTGCCATTTTGATAATGGCATCTTTAACGACTTGGGATACCACTGAAACTTGAAGATCTTTTTCATAAGCAATCAGTTCTATTATGTCCAATATTTTTTCCATCTGTGTCCTTTTGATTGTCCCGAAATTTGCTTGATTTTGAATGTTTGAAGCAGGCAGGGAGTCTAAACAAGGCTTTATTATATCAATTTTTACATAGTTTTGGCAAGTTCTGAGATTTAAGAGTCGAAGAATTTGCTTATTGATTGGAATTATCATTGGATTAAATGTTAATTTGGGCGTGAAATAGGATTTTAAAAATTGGTTTTTTAAGATAAAAAATATCCAAACTTTTTATAAGCCAAATCTGGCTAAAATTTTAATGTTAATATTTTAAAAGGGGTTATTAATGGAATTAACGCTTGCTAAAACAAATCTTGAGCAAAAGGCACAAAAAATCAGCTTGGAAAAATTGGCTGAAAAATTAAAATCCGATCACGATCAGGTGTTTTATTTTGATCGTTCCACTAATCATAAAGATCTTTTAAAGGCGGTGAGCTTTTTTGAAAATAAAGGACGAAAAGCCTATTTATCTGAGATTAAAATCAGCTTAGATGAAAAAGACTATATTTATGAGTTGCATATCATTTGAGTAGGTTTGGTATGAAGCTTTATATAGAAACGCTTGGTTGTGCGATGAATATGCGCGATAGCGAGCATATGATCGGCGAGCTTAAAAAACAGGGCTATGCTTCTACTGATGATGCTAAAGAGGCGGATTTAATCCTTATTAATACTTGTAGTGTCAGAGAAAAGCCTGAGCGCAAGCTTTTTTCAGAGATCGGTCAGTTTGCAAGGATTAAAAAACCTGATGCTAAGATTGGAATCTGTGGTTGCACAGCCAGCCATATGGGCGAAGAAATCATCAAAAAAGCCCCGAGTGTAAATTTTGTTTTAGGGGCTAGAAATATTTCAAAAATCTCTGAGATTATCCACAAAGATAAAGCTGTGGAGATAGCGATTGATTATGATGATAGCACATATGTTTTTGATATCGCTAGAAGTACGGGTATTAAAGCATTATTAAACATTTCCATAGGTTGTGATAAGAAGTGCGCTTATTGCATTGTCCCCCATACTAGGGGCAAGGAAATTTCCATTCCTTTGGATTTGATTTTATCTGAGGCTAAAAAGCTTGCTAATAGTGGTGTGAAAGAGTTGATGCTTTTGGGGCAAAATGTAAATAATTACGGAGTCAGGTTTTCTACCCCCCATCCCAGAATCAATTTTGCGGGCTTGCTTAGAGAAATAAGTCAGATTGATGGGATAGAGAGAATTCGATTTACTTCTCCCCATCCTTTACATATGGACGATGAATTTTTAGAGGAATTTGCTTCTAATCCTAAAGTGTGTAAATCTATCCATATGCCTCTACAAAGTGGTTCGACAAAGATTTTAAAATCAATGCGTAGGGGCTATAGCAAAGAATGGTATCTCAACCGCGCGCTTAAACTCAAATCTCTTATCCCGAATGTAGGGATAGGAACAGATATTATCGTGGGATTTCCTGGAGAGAGTGAAGAGGATTTTAAGCATACGATCGATGTTCTTGAGCAAGTGGAGTTTGATACGCTTTATAGTTTTATATACTCGCCACGTCCTCATACTGAATCTTATGGATGGGGAGAAGAGGGAAAAGTATCGCAAGAGATAGCTTCAAACAGGCTTGCTACACTTCAAAGCAGACACAAAGAGATTTTGCGTCATAAAGCCAAAGAGGAAATAGGCAGTTTTCATAAGGTTTTGATTGAAAATGTAAAGACGGGTGAACAATGTTTTTCTGAGGGACGAAGCGATAATGGAAAATTGATTAAAATTCCTGGAGAGATTTTAAAAATCGGGGATATATTAGATATTCAAATCAGCCAAAATGATGGTGGCAGTTTGATAGGGCGATTTGTAAAATGAATGCAAAGACGTGGAAACAAAAAATAATCTTAGCTTTGCTTCCTCGTCTTGTTTGGGCAATTTTGTGGTTGTTGTATTGGAGTTGTCGCAATAGGTTTCATTTATCGGCTCATTTAAAACAGACTAATTTTATTGCAAGTTTTTGGCACGGGGAATTTTTGATGTTGCCTTTTGCTTATATCAAGCTCAAAGACAAGCCTAAAATTTGCGTGATTTCAAGCAATCATTTTGATGGCGAGTTGATGGTGAAGCTTTATAGTTATTTTGGTTTTCAAACCATCAGAGGATCTACCAACAAGGGTGGAACGCGCGTGCTTGTAGAGTCTTTTAGGCATCTTAGAAATGGAGGGGATATGGGGATTACTCCTGATGGTCCAAAGGGTCCATATCATCATATTGCTGATGGAGTGGTTGCTATGGCTCAAAAAACAGGTGTGGGTATCAGTGTGTGTAGAGTGCTTCCAAGCCGTTATTATCAGCTGAATACTTGGGATAAGTTTCAAATTCCTAAGCCTTTTTCTAAAATAGATTATTATATGTTAGATCCATTTTTTATTCCTAAAGATATGGATATGGCAGAGGCTAAGAAATTTGTTTGCAGGCATATGGAGCATTCTTTATGAGAAATCTATTAGTTTTTGATAAAATTATTTTAAAAATAGCGGGCATATGATGAATATTTTTGGTTTTTCTGGACTGATAAGACCTTTATACTCGAGCGTTTTTATCGGCGTGAATCTTGATGGCAAGGTATGTTCTTTAAAGATCTTGCGTATTAAGGGTGAAGAGATTTTGGAAAGTTTTGCCAAAGAATATAAAACGATCAATAGTGAAATGCCTATGGATGCTATCAAGATTATTAGAACTTATCAGAAAAAATATCCTTTCACTTATTTGAGCACAATGTCTAAAAGCTACAACCAAGGTGTTTTTAAAAAAGTTGGCAAAGAAGATTTTTTAAAATATGGTGTCAATGCAAAAGAATCGAATATTTTAAACTTTGAAAATTGGAAAATTTATATTAAAAATTCTGCGATTGAGGAAAATGTCGAAAAATTTTCGAAAATCAAAGGATTGGATTATTTGTTTTCTCCTTTTATTGTCATTTATCATAAAATAAAAGACCAGATGGAATCTAAAACCACTTTGTATATCCTCCAAGAAAGAAGTAGTATCTCTTTGTTGATTGCTGATTTGGAGGGTATTTATTTTGGAGGGTATTTTATCGTTGAGGGGGAAACTGATGATGTGAGTGAAAATGCTCAAGTTTCAGGGATTACCGATGATATTTTCACTGATTCTTTTCTTGATAGTCGCGATGATGATTTAGATGATGATATTGATGAATTAGAGGATTTGGGGGATTCTGATTTGTTTATCGATGAGCTGAATGAAAGGCTTTTGAGCGACAATCAAGAAGATCAAGCAAAGCAAAAGATTGATGATATCGTCAAGGTTTCAGTTGTTTTTAATATGGTTCAAAACTCACTCAGAGAATTTTATTCCAATGAGCTTTATGAGAGTAAATTCATTGAAAAAATTATCGTTTTAGATGCTTATGGAATGTCTGATGGAGCGTTGCATTATCTTGGAGAAAATTTGATGATTGAGATGCATAAAGTTCCGATTTCTATTGTTGATGAGTTATGTATGCTCTCAAAGATTGAGTTTGAAAAGGGCAAGCTATGAAATTAAGTTTTTTAAAGCCTCGTCCAAAATATATTGTAGCTAAAATTACAAAAATATGGATTTTTTATATCTTCATCTCTTTGGTGATTATTTTTGGATTTTTACTCATTTTAAAAACTCAAATTGCTTTATCCCATAAACGGATTGATGAGTATCAATCCAAGCAGACCTCTTATCAGGATAAAATTTCCAAGCTTCAGGCATATCAAGGTCGAATTTTATCGGAGACGGATTTGTTAAAAAATAGGCAGGTTCATAATTTGATTGTTCGCGATGCGATCAAAAACTTGTTTAATATCGTTCCAGATCAAATCACGATCGATTATATTGAGGTGGGTAATGATTTTTTAAAGATTAGCGGATCTACGCCCTCCAAAGAAGTTTTTAAATTTTTGCTTCAAGATCCGTTAAAAGCTATTTTTGGTAAGAGTATGGTAAGTTTTTTTGCCCTCTCAAATGGTTGGTATCATTTTGTCTCAATTAGTCAATCCGTCTCTTCAATCATAGACTTGCCCAAGGAAGAATCAAATGAAGATCAGCAATAATAAAAATTTTTTCTACGTTGATGTCGATGCCGAACTTGTCATACGAAATTTGATTTTTTTTGTTCTTTTTTGCATTATTATTGGCACTTCTATTAATTATTTTTTATGGCCTATGATAGAGGCTTATAAAGAGCAACATTTAGAAGAGAAAAAGATCCAAGTTGTTTTTTTGCAAGTGCAAAAAGAGTTCAATAAAAATTTAGAATTGCTCAAGAAAACTAAAAGTTCAAATCAGAAATTTTTAGATGTGATGGCATACGAGTTTGGTATCAGCAGATTAAAAAATGGTTTGAGCAAATATTTTAAAGATGTTACAGTTGTCAAAAAATCAACCCAAGAAGATTTACAAAATCAATTTGAAAAAGATGTGTATTTTGTGCGCGGAGAAATACAGGATATGCAAGTATTGAATAATTTTTTCACCGATCTTCAAAATGCGCCGATGAGTATCAAGGTTTTATTGCCTATTACCATTAAAAAATCTTCAAATACCGATAAGTTGATTTTAGAATTTTATATAGATGTAGAGAAAAGTAACTATCATTCTGAATTGGAAGCATAAGAGCTTATTCTTGATTTTTAGTAAAAATTATTTTATCTTTTAATATCCAACTCCATTCTAATACAAATTAGCAACAAAACAGCAAATAAAATTCAGAAATATTGAAGGTGATTTTACATAGTATTATTGCATAAATGATGAGGTTCGATTGAATTTTATCGTTATAGATATCGACGAATCTTTAAGTTAAGCTTTCAAAGGACAGAAAATGAAATACAAATTTTTAGGGGTATTTTTGATTTTTGTATTTGGAATTGCTCAAGCAGGTTCTTTAAAGGAAGCACTTGAAAAAACTTCGTTGAGCGGTTTTACTTTTGGACGTTTTACTACCAATGGTGGCAAAGATGGAGCAGGTAGCAGGTTTCAATTTCGTATAAAAGCAGATTTGACCTCAGGGGAAATTAATGGCTACTCTTTGACTGGAGGGATATTTTTCTCACAAGGTTCAGGAACACCTGATAAAGGAAGCAATACAGATAATGACATTCAAGGAAGTCGTGCCACTAGAATCCTTAGCGGTTCAGATGTTTTTAATATTAGCAATTTATTTATTAATAAAAATTTTTCAGCCACAAAGACGAGCATAAAGGTCGGTCAAATGAATTTAATCACCCCATTTACTGATAAAAGTGTGGATAGGGGAATCGGCGGTTCGATTGAGAATTTTGATATTCGGGGGTTGCGACTATTTTTTTCTGGTTATGATACTTGGATGACAGATGATATTTATATTGCTGCACAAGCAAGCAAGCTTCCTGGCGACACAAATAAAAAGGGTGCAGGAATTGGGAATGATCTTTTTATAGCAGGAATTTCAGGAAATTATACTTTAGATGATAATGCTTTGCATCAATTGGATTTCAAGCTTTATGATTTATGGGCGTATCATTTGATTGATTATATGGTATTTGGAGAAGTGGCTTATAAATATGGATTGGGAGAACATACTTTTTTAAAGATTATGGGTCAATTTGCTGCTACAGGCGTGAATAAGACGGCTAAATTTGAAAGCAAAAGTCTTTTTTTGAGTGGGTATTTTACCGATAAGGTTGCCCAAGAATCTCTTCCTGGAGGTCCTCGACAAGAACTTGCTATCACAAGAGGACTTTATAATATTCAAGCAAGCATAGAAGTGCATAGGTTTTATGCTGAATTTGGGTTTGCCGGAAGCTTTGCGCAGGGCTATGCGGCTTTACTTGATAATGTCGGGGGTTTCAATACAGCAGGAAAACTTTGGAATGGTTCTCAAGGACACGGTGCTGATGGATTTGGTTTCTTGGGTGGTGGGGCTACTAAAAATACAAATATCAATGCCCTTTATGCCGAAATGGATTACAAATGGGATTCATTTGTTTTTGCCTTGGATGCAGCTTGGGTAAGCGGTAAAAATAATTACCCTCTCTTGATTGCAGGCTCAAATCATCCCAATTATAATTATAGAGGTTGGAGTCCGGCTTATCCCAATCAAAAAAAGACAATGAACGCTTCTTTTTTCGAAATCACTCCGAGCGTGGCTTATAAGATCGGAAAGAAATTTACAGCTCAAATTTATTATGCCAACATATTTGGAGATATATCTTTAAATCGTACAAGAATCCAACTTACATATAATTTTTAATGATTTCTAAATGAATCAAGAAATTTTGTTAGATTTTTAAGTTTATATTCTTATAATGGACAATGTTTTAAAAATCTAAAGCTCAGGAGGACAGATATGAAGTTTTTAAAACTTATTGTTTTAATAAGTATGTCTATTATGTTAGAAGCTTCTTCGCTCAAGGATATAATAGAAAATGCAACCTTAGACGGGTGGCTTAGGGGAAAATATTTTTACAGCGATGGCAGGGATGGTTCGGGTCAGGGTTATCAAATGTTCTTTTTACCCAATGTCCATTCTGGAGAGTTTAATGGCTATAGTTTGACTGTGGGATTATTCGCAGCTTATGGTCCGGGCGTTCCTGATGCTGTGACTGCAGACAACTCGATTGGAGGCAGTAGGGCACCTAGGATTGATAATAAATCTGCTCCAGATGTTTTTAACGTGAGCAATCTTTATATCAATAAGACTTTTGAATCCACAAAGACAACTGTGAGGGTTGGACAGATGAATATCGTTTCAGCTCTCAATGCTGGGACTTCCTACGGGGATAGAGGAATTGGGGGAATGATTGAAAACAAAGATGTTGAAGGGATTCGCTTTTATGCTTCTGCTTATGATAGCTGGATGACTGATAATATTATGCTTGCAATGAATCAAGCCTTAACTTATGGTATCGGGAATAATTTGGTTATTTTGGGTGTTGAGAGCGATAAAGACTTCAAGATTAAAAATCTTGGTTTTAAATTGTATTACAGCTGGGCACAACAACTTTATGATATGATGATGTTTGGTGACATTCATTATAAATTTCAGTTTGATGGATGGAGTATAGGTCTTATTGGTCAGATTGCTGGAACTGTAATGAGTGATAATGCAAGGTTTCATACTGGTGGGACAAATTTAGCGACTTATTTTTCTAATTTAGCAGGTTTGGATCCGGAGGGAAAACCTTATGGAGGCTATGCAAAAACAAGGGGAATTTATAATCTCCAAGCTAATCTCAAGGCTGGAGGCTATACAGGAAAATTGGGCTATATCGGTAGTTTTGGTCAAGGATATGGCACGATGCTTGATAGTAAAGGCGCTTTTGATGTGGGAGGTCAATTGTGGAATGGTATCATTGCAGGGGGCTTGATGGGATTTGGCTGGACTGGAGCAGGCGGGGTAAAAAATACAAGCTTAAAAGTAGTGTATTTTACGCATAAATATAAGTTTGGCAATGGGATTGGAATCGGCTTTGATGCTGTGTGGATAGGGGGCAACAACCGTTATCCTTATATGAAAAAAGGTTCCAAAAGAATCAGAAATAATCCTAGCGACAGAGGTTCGGTTATTCCAGCAAGACCTGATAATGTTACAGCAAATTCCGAATTGGTTGAAATCTCTCCACAAATTAGCTATGCTTTTACAAAAGATTTCACCGGTTCTGTAGTTTATTCACAGATGCTTGGGGATATGTTAATGGGCAGGACTGTGGTGACGCTTAAATACGATTTTTGATTCATCCTAATTGCCTGATTAAGGAAAGGCAAGATGGTTGAAAATAATGATTTTGACTTTGGTTTTGATGGGAAGGAATGTGAGGATTGTGGAGGAAAATGTTGTACCGGCGAGAGCGGGTATATTTTTGCCACGATTGATGAATTATTGCAAGTGAGTGATTTTTTGGGTATCTCATTTGATAAATTTACACAAAGATATGTTAAAAAGGTAGGGTATAAATTTTCGTTTTTGGAGAAAAAGAGCATTGATGGCGTTGCGTGTGTTTTTTTTGATGATATTACTAAAAAATGTTGTATTTATGAGGTTAGACCTAAACAATGCGTAAATTTTCCATTTTGGGAAGGGTATAAAAAAAATAATGTTACCAACAAAGAATTAGAAAATTTATGCAAATTATGCAAAGGTGTAAAATGCTCAAAAATATCCTAAAAATAGGTTTTGGTTTGGTTCTGTGCATTGCATTGAAGGCAAATGCTTTCTCAGAAGACAATGATTTAATGATCAGTTCAGATGCTTTTAGTCGAGGAGATTTTGCAACTGCTAAAGATGGTTATTTGAAATTGTATAAAGAGACTGATAATATCAATTATGCAAAAGAAGCAGCTGTTTCTGCGGCGAATATGGGCGATTTTCAAACCGCCTTGAAGTTTGCTTTGCTTTATCAAAAAATCACTAAGGATACAAAAGATCTACCTACAAATAAAATTCTTGCTGATAGCTATATCCGAATGGGAGAGATTAAAAAAGCAACTTCATTGCTTGAAGCAATCAAAAAGCAAGAAGATTCTTTGATTGTGGATAATGTGTTGGGAACACTTTATTTGAGTCAAAAGGAATTTGATAAGGCTTTTAGTTTGTTGGATAAATTTTATAATGCGACGCATAATGAAGAGGCTTTGGAAAAAATTGTAACCATTTATTTGGCCAAGAATGACAAAGTCGGCGGGTTAAATTTTTTAAAATCACATCTTAGAAAATATGGCTGTTCAGAGGAGCTGTGTCAGAAGAGTTTGAATACTTTTGTGCAGTTTAATGATTTGAAAGATGCAGAAGAGGTTTTTAAAGAAATCTATCAAAAATCTCCAACGGTTCAAAATGGAAGATATTATATTTGGATTTTGGCATCGCAGAAAAAATATAAACAAGCCCAAGAAATTGCCGAAACTTTTCCTTTAAATGGACATCTTTTGCTTGATTTGTATATTGTGCAAAAAGAATTTTCTCTAGCGGCCAAACAGGCGGGATTGATTTATCAACAGCAAAAGGATCCGAAATATTTGGCTTTAGAAGCTGTTTATTTGTATGAAGCTATGGAAACGCCAAATAAAGAAACAATTAAAAAAATTGTCCAAAAGCTTGAATACGCCATTAAGGAACGAAAAAAAGAAATTTCAAATAACAAAGAAAATTTAAATGATCAAGATGCATTTTTTTATAATTTTTTAGGTTATATGCTTATTGATTATAGTATAGACATCAAAAAAGGGATTGATTATGTCAAGGTTGCTTTAGAAATTGACCCCGGATCAATTTCTTACGTTGATTCTCTTGCGTGGGGATATTACAAATTGGGTAAGTGTGCAGAAGCTAAAAAAATTTTTTCAACGATTCCAAAAGAAGAGATGGAGACTGAATCTGAACTTGAATCCCATTTCCAAATTATCAATGCTTGCAAGCAATGATGTCCTATACCTCAAAAAGTCTTGAAAATCTCAAACAAAGTCTTAAGGATAGAGAAAAGCTTCTGTCTTTTGATTTTTTGGGCAGGAGCTTGGCCTATAACCCTTATATGCCAAGGGCACAGGTTTGTGATTTTAAAAGAAGTAAAGAACAAGATATTGCTGATAAAATGTTGTTTTGTCCGCCTTTTTCTGATGAAAAACTTTCTTTTTTACTTAAATACGATTCAAAAGCGATTGCACTTGATTTTACTTCTGTCTATGAGCAGGGTGCTCCGCCCATAGAAGTTTTTGATTGCCTTGCTCATTTGCGGCGCTATAGTGAAAAATTTATTATTCACAGCGATATTTTTATCCAACCTTACCAATTGCTTGAATCAGTCGTTTATGGAAGTGATGGGGTTATTTTGGAAGCAGGACTTTTGGGTAAAGATTTGGGCTCTATGTATGATTTTGCCCGCAGACTCGGGCTTTTAGCTATTGTTAAGATTACATCTTTGAAAGAGTTGAAAGCAGCGATTTTTGTGAAAGCTGAAATGATTTATATTGCTCAAGATTTTTCAAATTTACTCAGTTTTTGTCCAAATTCTAAAATTATTTTTTGCGATTTGCCTCTTGAAAACTTTGATTTAAATAAAAAGAGTTCTTATGGGGTGGATATGTTTTTAGTTCGTGATGAAATTAAATAAATGTTAAGAATATTTTGGTTAAAAGATATTTTTTGATTTGAAATATTTAGAATATTACGGAGTTAAAAATGTCTTTATTGATAAATGATGAATGCATTGCTTGTGATGCTTGTAGAGAAGAGTGCCCAAATGAGGCCATTGAAGAAGGTGATCCGTTTTATGTGATCGATCCTGATAGATGCACTGAATGCGTCGGGTATTATGATGAACCAAGTTGTGTGGGCGTTTGTCCTGTTGATGCAATTATCCCCGATCCTGATAATGTTGAAAGTGTTGAAGAATTAAAATATAAATACGAGCAGTTTCAAGAGGGGGAATGATGGCAAAAATAACTACCGTTATTGACATCGGTTCCAATTCTGCTCGAATGGCCATTTTTCAGAAGACGAGTCGATTTGGATTTTATCTTTTATATGAGATAAAATCAAAAGTCAGAATTTCAGAGGGTAGTTATGGGTTTGGAGGAGTTCTCCAAGAAATTCCTATGCACAGAGCATTGAAAACTTTAGAGGAATTCAAGCAAATCTCACAAAAATATGGTAGCAAAAAAATTTTATGTGTCGCTACAAGTGCAATCAGAGATGCTCCGAATGCAAAGGATTTTATAGCTCGTGTGAGAAGAGCTTGTGGGATACAAATAAAAGTTATAGATGGACAAAGAGAAGCTTTTTATGGGGGCATTGCTTGTGCAAATCTTTCTCATAAAAAAGATGGTATCACTATTGATATAGGGGGTGGGAGTACGGAGTGTGCCTTTATCAAAGAAGGTAGGATTTCAGATCTGGTATCTTTGAATATTGGAACAATTCGTTTGAAAGAGCTTTTTTTTGATAAAAAAGAAGATTTAAAGTCTGCAAAAGAATTTATCAAAAAAGAAATTGAAAAAATTCCAAATACTTACCGCCATTTGAATGTTTTTGGTATCGGCGGAACGATTCGAGCAATTTCAAAGATGATTATGCGTAATACGGGCTATCCTATTGATGTGTTGCACGGGTATGAAGTGGATATAAGAGACCATTTGCGCTTCATTGAAAAAATTTATATGACCAAAGAAGAAAAGCTTGAAAGTCTTGGGGTTACTGAAGATAGAAAAGACAATATTCGAAGCGGGGCTTTGATACTTTCTGTTTTGCTGGAAAAATTTGGAGCTAAAATCATCACCACAAGTGGTGTGGGTGTTAGAGAGGGAGTGTTTTTAAGCGATTTGCTTCGAAATCAAAAATATTCTTTTCCTAAAGGCTTTAATCCTTCTTTGAGTTCGCTCACAGACAGATTTTTGATCCATAAAAAACACGGGAGTAATGTTAAAAGAGAATGTCTGAAGATTTTTGATGCATTGAAGGTTTTGCATAAAATTGAAGAGAAATACAAGTTTCATCTTGAGATTGCAGGGATGCTTTCAAGTATCGGGAAGGTTTTAAGCTTTTATGATTCTCACGAGCATAGCGCTTATTTTTTATTAAATGCTCTAGATTATGGATTTTCACATCAGGACAAGGCAATTATTTGTTTGTTGGCACAATTTAGTAATAAAAAGATTCCAAAGGATAATTCAATCGCTCATATCAGTGATATTATGCCCCCGATTTTGACTTTACAATGGTTAAGTTTTATTTTGGGGATGGCAGAAGCAATGTGTATTGCAAATTTGCCTAAAGATCTGTGTTATTGCTATGAAGAGGGCAAATTAAAAGTAAAGAGTTGCAGTGAGCTTTATTTGTCTGAAGAGGCTGTGATGAGGTTAGTAAAACCTTTAGATTTTCAAATAGAATTTTTTCGGGAGAAGACTTTTTGAAAGCCGCAATTGTCCGTCTTTCAGCTTTGGGAGATATCATTGTGAGTGCGGTTTTTTTACCTTACTTAAAAACTGTTTGTCCCAATCTCGAAATTCATTGGTTTGTTGATGAAGCATTTGGAGATATTTTGGATCATTCCTCTTGTATTGATGTATTGCATAAATTGCCTTTTAAAAAGTTACTTAAATCTAAGAATGTGTTTTGTATCTATGGTCTTTGGAAAACTTTGCAAGGGTGTGGAAGATATGATATTGTCATTGATTTGCAAGGACTTATCAAATCAGCCATCATTGGGAGTATGCTCAAGAAAGATAAATTTGTCGGTTTCGATAAAAATTCTATCCGTGAAAAATTTGCTTCTTTATTTTATAGTCAGAAGTTTGGCATTCCTTATCAAAATAATATTTTAGAACGCAATGCAAAACTAATTTATGGGGCTTTTGACTATCAAGTCGAATTTGAAACGTGTTTAAAAGATAGAAAAAATGCTTTTGGTTATTCGGCAAATGCATTGGCTAAAATAAATAATTTATTTTTGAATGAAGAAAAAAAGATTGTTTTGTTTGTTTTAGAAGCTTCGATTGATAATAAGGCATATCCGATAGAGCAATATACCAAACTTGTAAGTTTGCTTCAAGATTTAAATTTAAAAATTGCCTTGTTGTGGTATGAGCACCATCAAAGAGCGCAAAAACTTTTTAATCAAATTTGTAGTTTAGCCGATGCAATTATTCTCCCTAGATTGAATTTGGATGAATTGAAAGCTTTGGTTGCTAGAGTTGATTTGGTAGTGGGAGGTGATACCGGCACGACTCACTTGGCTTGGGCAATGCAAAGGGCTTCTGTTACCCTTTATGGTAATACGCCTATTGATCGTTTTAGATTGCCTGGAGGTAGAAATATTTCTTTGAGCGGTAATTTGAATGCAAATTATGATAAAAATGATTTTTCAATTTGTTCGATTTCTCCGCAAATGATAGAAAAAGCCATAAGGGAAATTTTATGAAGTTTTTTGCTAAATTGCTTGAGTGGAGTGTGAATTTTTTCGGCTTTTTTTTGTCTAAGATGCCCCACAAAGTTTTTTTATTCCTTGTTGATCTGATAGCCTTATTAATGCGAGGACTTGATAAAAGGCGTTTTAAAGACGCGATGGCAAATTTGGATTTTGTTTATGGACAGAATATGGAATATTGTCAAAAAAAAGAGATTATTAAACGTTGTTATAGAAATTTTGCTTTCATTTTGCTTGAAGGCTTTCGTGTTGTTTATATTCCCAAAGAGAAGTATGAAAAGAAATTTGAATTTTTAAACGAACCTTATTTAGGGGATTCTTTGAGAAATAATGGGAGCGCTATATTGATGGGGGCACACTTTGGGTGTTGGGAAGCAATGGCAACAGTTTTGCCTCATAAATACAGCACATATCATTTAGCGTCTTTAGGAAGATTGACAGATTATGAAGCGATTAATCGTTTAATTATTAGTCGTAGGGAGGCTTGCGGGGTTAAACTCATAGAAAAAAAAGGTGCTTTTAGGCATTTGCTAAAAATGTATAGCAAAGGGAATACGCTTGCAGGCATACTTGTTGATCAAAATATTTCGCCTGATGAAGGAATATGGGTTAATTTTTTTGGGAAAAAAGCCACTCATACCACGATCGCTTCAATCCTTTCGAGGAGATTTGAAATTGATATTGTTCCAGTTTTTATAGACTTCAATGAGGATTATTCTAAGTTTCAAATCAAATTCTATCCACCCATTCGCACAAAAACGAGCAAAGATTCTGATGCAGATATTCAAGAGGCCACACAGATTCAAGCTAATGTTACAGAGGCTGCTATCAGAGAGAATCCTTCAAGTTGGTTTTGGTTTCATAAACGTTGGAAAAGCGCTTATTCTGAAATTTATCGCCATTAATTTTATTAAGAGAATTATAAAATCGGCAAAATTTATTTTGTTTCTAAGTTCTAACTCTTTCAGCAAACCTTAAGCTACTTGCCTGTAATATTCCAATCCCATTCAGGTGAGCCTCATTTAAAACTCTCCGATTAATTTTTAATTTTTACCTCTTTTGGATTTTCTAATAGAGAGA
>NZ_MLAQ01000011.1 GCF_002272895.1 Helicobacter sp. 12S02232-10 | reverse complement strand
TCTTAAAAGCGTGACGGGGGTTACAGGGTTGTTAAGGGACATAAGGGGGCGGTCTTTTCAATTTAAGCCCCCTTGTCCCTTAAAAAGGCGAAGCCTTAGAAATAAAATAATTTTTGAAAAAGCATTTATGAAAATCAAATTATTTTAAAACCTTATGAATTTTTCAATTTGATTTAATTTATTCTTTTGCTGTAAAATTTTCCTAAAAAATGGAGCAGGCATTGGGTTTTCAATCTTCAAAATCTTCTTTGAGTGCCATTAGATGGAAAATTTTTCGTTCTAATAAAAGGGCATTTTATTCTTTATGGATTTTTATTATTTTGTTTGTTGTTTCGATGGGTGCGGAATTTATTGCCAATGATAAGCCTTTATTTATCTATAAGGATTCTAAATTTTATTTCCCCATTTTTGTGAATTATCCTGAGAAAGTTTTTGGTGGAGATTTTGATACAGAACCCAATTATAATGATCCTTATGTTAAAGAACTCTTGAAAAACGCCTTTGTTTTGCACGCGCCCATCCCTTATAGCTATGATACTATTGTGATGGATTTAAATTCTCCTGCACCTACAAGTCCGGATAAAAAACATTGGCTGGGAACAGATGATCAAGCTAGAGATGTCGGAGCAAGATTGATTTATGGCTACCGGATTTCTATTCTTTTTGGATTTATTTTAAGTATTTTTAGTGTGTTTATCGGGGTGAGTGCAGGAGCACTGCAAGGGTATTGCGGGGGGAGTATTGATCTGTTTGGACAAAGATTTATAGAGATTTGGAGTGGGGTACCCATACTTTTTTTATTGATTGTGATTTCAAGTTTTTTGGCACCAAGTTTTTGGTGGATTCTTACTTTGGTGCTGATTTTTAGTTGGATGGGGCTTTCATCTGTGGTGCGAGCTGAGTTTTTAAGAGGAAGGAATATGGATTATGTAAAAGCTTCACGTGCGTTGGGTGCATCGGATTTGCGGATTATTTTTTATCATATTTTGCCCAATGCTCTTGTGGCTACCATCACTTATATTCCTTTTATTATGGCAGGAAGTATTGCCACCCTTGTGAGTTTGGATTTTCTGGGTTTTGGAATGCCTGTGGGTAGTGCTTCTTTGGGCGAACTTTTAAATCAAGGGAAAAATAATCTTTCTTCGCCTCATTTGGCTGTCACGGGATTTTTGTCGGTGAGTTTGTTGCTTTCTGTGCTTGTTTTTATTGGGGAAGGGGTTCGAGATGCCTTTGATTCAAATGTCAAATAAGAAAAGTCTTTTAGAGATCAAATCTCTTAGCTGTGGCTTTGAAAGAGGTTTTAGAGTATGTGATATTTTTTTGAATGTATGCGAGGGCGAACGGATTGGTTTGGTCGGAGAGTCTGGAAGTGGAAAAAGTTTCATTGCCAATATGATTTTAAAACTACATCCTTTTGTTTGTGTTCAAAAAGGGAGTATTGAATTTGAAGGGCGCAATTTGCTGCAATTGAGTCAGAGAGAAATTAGAAAGGTTCGTGGGAAGCAGATTGCTTATGTTGCCCAAGAACCTCTTTCGAGCTTAAATCCTTTGCATAAAGTTGGCACACAGGTTTTAGAATCTTTAGTTTTGCATCATTCACATTTGAGCAAAAAGCAAATGTTGCAACGTTTAGATGAAGTTTTTTTTCAAGTGGGATTAAGCCTTGAGCTTCAAAATTGTTACCCTTACCAACTTAGTGGGGGACAACGTCAAAGGGCAGCAATTGCGATGGGTATCATCAATCGTCCCAAGCTTTTGATTTGCGATGAGCCAACTACAGCGTTGGATGCAAGCATTCAAAAACAAATTTTAGAGTTGTTGCAAAATCTTAGCATTCAAAATCAAATGGCGATTTTACTTATCAGTCACGATTTGAATGTGGTGAGGGATTTTGTTCATCGGGTTTATGTGGCCAAAGAGGGTAAGATATGCGAAGAGGGAGAAGTTAAAAACGTGTTTGAAAACCCTAAAAATTCTTATACCAAAATGCTTTTAGAGGCTTTGAAATTGCCTAAAAAATCCATTTCTCCAAGAAAAGAAAAAGTCCTTGAAGTCAAAAATTTTGCAGTCGCTTACCCGCAAAAAAAATTTTTTTTCAAAAAAGATAGTAAAAATGTCGTCAATGATGTTAGTTTTATTTTGCATTCAAGAGAAACTTTGGGGATTGTAGGAGAGTCTGGAAGTGGGAAGAGTAGTTTGGCTATGGGAATTTTAAAGTTGGCAGAAAGCAGTGGGGAAGAGTATCTTTTAGGGCATTCTCTAAGCAATTTAGGGAGTAGGGAATTTAGGCGTTACAGGCGTGAGATTCAAGTAGTTTTTCAAGATCCTTATGCTTCTCTCAATCCTAGAATGCGGGTGCGTGATATTATTTTTGAAGCTTTCAGGCTTGGAGGGTTTGAAAATCGCTTAGATTTGATTGAAGAAGTTTTGGAGTCAGTAGGATTTGAAAAGAAGTTGATAGAATCTTATCCCTATGAGCTTAGTGGGGGACAGCGTCAAAGGGTGGCAATAGCTAGGGCGATTGCGCTCAAACCTAAGGTGATTGTAATGGATGAACCTACATCTGCTCTTGATAAGAGTATGCAAAAAGTCGTTATAGAATTGCTTTTGAGTTTGCAAGAAAAATTTTCTTTAAGTTATTTATTTATCAGTCACGATTTGGATGTGATTGAAGCAGTATGCGATCGGGTAATGGTATTTCAAAACGGCAGAGTGGTTGAGAGTGCAAGTGTCAGAGATATTTTTACAAAGCCTGAAAATCCTTATACTAAAGAATTATTGCGAGCAAGGCTTTAATAATAGGAAAATTGTTATAGTCGTTTATTTCTCACAAAAATTTTTCAGAGAGTCCTAAATGATGATAGTAAAAATCAATTTTTCACGATTTTAATAAACCCTAAGCATATTTTGGCTAAAATCAGCCACTTAAATAGAATAAAACATTAAAGTTAAGGAATAAAGCAATGAAGAAAGGCATTCATCCACAATATGTTCCCTGTAAGGTAACTTGCGTTACTAGCGGAAAAGAAATTGAAGTTTTAAGCACAAAAAGCGAACTTAGGATTGATATATCAAGTTTTTGTCATCCTTTTTATACAGGAAGTGATAAAATTGCCGATGCAGCGGGCAGGGTTGAGAAATTTAAACAAAAATATAATTTAAAATAATGCCGTGCTGACACTCCTGCCCACACCTATAGGGAATCTGGCTGACATTACTTTCAGAACCTTGCAGGTATTGGCAGAGGCTGATATCTTGATGTGTGAGGATATCAGGGTCAGCAAAAAATTGATTTCTCTTTTTAAAAAAAATCCTATTATTAGCGAGCATTTTTGCGGTATTTTTGAAAAAAAAGAGTTTATATCTTTCCATTCTCACAATGAACAAGAATTTTTAAGTAATATTTCAAAAGATTTTTTCAATCAGTGCAATATTGTTTTTATGAGTGATGCAGGAATGCCTTGTGTTAGTGATCCAGGTATGTCCTTAGTGGCTTATGCGATAAAAAATAAAATCCCTTATGATGTATTGCCAGGAGCAAGTGCAGGAATCAGTGCTTATTGTTCTTGCGGATTTGATACGGAAGGATTTTTGTTTGCCGGATTTTTACCACATAAGCAAAAAGACAGGCGTGAAAGGATTTTAAATCTGTTGCAAGGAAGCAGTCGTTTGGATCAGCGGATTTGTGTTGTAATGTATGAGAGTCCTCACAGGATTTTAAACACTTTAGAAGATATTGCTTTGCTTGCTCCAAATGCTTTGCTTTTTGCAATCAAAGAAATGACAAAAATACATCAAAAGTATTTTATAGGAAGTAGTGCTGAAGTGTATGCCCAGATCAAAGGAAGCAATATAAGCGGGGAATGGGCATTGGTGCTTTTATCAGATGAAAAAGCAGAGCGTTCTTTGACTTGCGCGCAAATACTGCAAATGGATATCCCTCCAAAAATAAAAGCTAAAATTGTCTCAAAACTGCAAAATGAAGATGTTAAAAGTGTTTATGAAAAAATTTTAAGCAAAGGATTGTAATGATTGTTTATGGAAAACAAATTGTGTTGCATCTTTTGGAGCGTCATTCGGATTTGGTTGAAGAAATTTATCTTGCCAAAGAGATTGATACAAAAACTTTTGCCTTCATCGCTAAAAATAATCGTCGCATTTTGCGTACAGATCTTAAAAAAGCTCAAGCAATGGCAAGAGGAGGGAATCATCAGGGGTTTTTGGCAAAGATTATCCCGCCTTTACCTATCTCTTTAAAAGAGATCAAAAAATATAATAAGGTTTTAGTGCTTTGCGGGATTACAGATGTTGGAAATATTGGGGCTATTTTCAGAACGGCATATTGTTTGGGTGTGGAGGCAGTCGTATTGGGCTTATCGGAAAATTTTTCTTACGAAGGCGTTATACGTGCAAGTGTTGGGGCTATGCTTGATATTCCATTTTGTGTTTGTAAAAATATTTTGGATCTCATCAATGAGTTTAAAAATGAAAATATTTATTGCTATGGTGCTGATATTATGGGTGAAGATATTAAAAATATCACAATTCAAGATAAATGGGCTTTATTTTTAGGAAGTGAAGGAGAGGGACTCAATAAGAAAATTTTATCAAAACTTGATAAAATAGTCTCAATCAGAATGAAGGGAGATTTCAATTCTCTAAATGTAAGCGTGGCAGCTGGTATTTTAATAAACAGGATGGGTTGAATGGAAGAAGCAATAACAGTACTTAAAAAAATTGGGGTTAAAGAAATCAACAAAACCACCAAAATTTCTGTGGGCAAAATTGAAGATATTCTTGAAAAGAGGTTTTCAAATCTTCAAAGGGTAAGGGTTGTAGGATTTTTAAAAATACTTGAGAGGGAATATCGGGTTGATTTAAGCGGATGGCTTAAAGAATACGATGAAAATTTTTTTTCAGGTATGCAGATTGATGAGAGCATTGAAGATATCGAACATTCTGTTAATAATCTTGATTTTGACACTCAAAAACAAAAAGATGATTTGATTAAGGAGAGAAAAAAACAGCTCATTTCCAAAAAGCGTTTTTATATTTCTTTGATTGTAGTGCTTGTGGTATTGGGAGGGTATTTTGCTTATAAAACTATTTTTATGAAATCTTCAAATATTTCAAAAGATATGCCCCTAACTCAGCAGGAAGATATGTTGGCATCTTCTCAAGATGAAATTGTTCCCAAAGAAGATGAAAATAAACTTCAGGAAGAAAAATCTGATGTTGATTTGACTGAAGATACTTCCGAAAGTACTGCGGAGGATGCTCCTGTGAAAACTCAAAAAAAATATAAGAATCAAATTTTAGTGACTCCAGACCATAGTCTTTGGATTGAAGTATTTGATTTAGATAGCAAGCAGAAATTTCAAACTACCATTGATGCGGCTTATCCTATCGAAGTCAAGGATCATAAGTTATTGATATCTTTTGGTCACGGGGAATTTTCGCTTGAAACAGATGCAGGTGTCGTGCGTTATGAAAAATCTTATCCGATAAGGTTTTTATACACTCCTGAAACCGGATTAAAGCGAATCAGATATGCACAATATTTGAAATTGAGTGGTCAAGATCAATGATTTTAAGAATTATTATTTCTATGTCGTTATTTTTGTCTGTTTTTTTTGGAGATGGTTTTGATGATAAGATTCAAAATCTTATTGGTAGCCAGTCTTATAGTGTAAATAAAAATTTTATTGATCGTATTTTTAGGGATAAGCAAAGTTTTTATACAGATGGTAGAATTGATATTAAAAAGCTTGTTACAACCTTGAAAGACAATGGATTACTGACACTGAAATTCAATGAACCCAGCGAACTGCACATAACGTTTGTTTCCCAAACGACACCAATTTTTTTAACCCGAAGCATTAATAGCGCGCTTTCTTCAATGGGATATTCTTATTTTGCAGTTTCAAAAGCTGAGTATATTGAAGGGATGGCTAAAATTACTTTTAGTTTTTCTACTGAGCACGCTTTAGATCCTGCTATTATCATTGATGAACTCGCCAAACGTGGGTATCTTTTTACTGATATCAAAAGAAATTCTATTTTTGATTGGGAATATGATATTGAGCTTGTAGAGCCTAAACTTGCTAATGCTAGAGAGATTTCTCCTTCTGAGGAAGTTCTAGAGGTTAGGGAAGTGAGTGGGGAATATTGGTTTAGCGCAACAGGAAGTGGTAATATCACAATTACTGCTAAAACTCCTTATTGGCGTCCTAGGATTGTTCTTTATGATAAAAATTTGCAAATTATAAACTTAATCTCTCAAAGCACAACCGCCAATAAAATTACCTTTAGTCTTTTGGATGGGGTGCGATTTATTATGGTGAGCGATACCCAGAATCCTGCTATAATAAAAAACGGAATCCAAGTAAAGTTTGAAGAATTTGATGATTGAGGTTGTTTGATGTTTGATGAGATTGAGTTTGAAAAAATCAAACGATTGCCAAAGTATGTTTTTGCAGCTATTAATGAGATTAAGCTGGATATGAGACATCACAATGAAGATGTGATTGATTTCAGTATGGGAAATCCTGATGGACCTACACCTGAACATATTATTCAAAAGCTTTGTGAGAGCGCTCATAAGCCTAAAAATCACGGCTATTCGGCAAGTAAAGGAATCTATAAACTACGTTTGGGGATTTGCAATTGGTATAAGAAAAAATATAATGTGGATTTAGACCCTAATGCAGAAGTCTGTGTGAGTATGGGAAGCAAAGAAGGTTATGTCCATCTTGTACAGGCTATCACAAATCCCGGTGATACTGCTGTAGTACCTGAACCAGCTTATCCCATACATTATTATGCCTTTATTATGAATGGGGCAAATGTTGCGAGATTTGGGATTGCTTGGAATGAACAGATGGAATTAGATGAGGATCATTTTTTTAAAAATCTTTCCCGATCGCTTAAAGAAACGATACCTAAACCGAAGTTTGTTGTTGTAAATTTTCCGCATAATCCAACTACTACGGTTGTAAATAAAAGTTTTTATACAAAGCTTGTGGATATGGCAAAAAAAGAAAGGTTTTATATCATCAGCGACATTGCTTATGCTGATTTGTGTTTTGATGGCTACAAGACTCCAAGTATCTTGGAAGCTGATGGAGCAAAGGATGTTGCTGTTGAAACTTATACGCTTAGCAAAAGCTATAATATGGCAGGTTGGAGAATTGGCTTTGTGGTCGGAAATAAGAAAATAATTGAAGCACTTCAAAAGATCAAAAGTTGGATAGATTATGGGATTTACACACCGATGCAAATCGCTTCTACCATTGCTCTTGAAGGTCCGCAAGATTGTGTGCAAGAGATCAAAAGCAAATATGAGAAAAGAATGGAAATCTTAATAAAAAGCTTTGGTGATGCGGGTTGGAAAATGAATAAACCAAAGGCAAGTATGTTTATTTGGGCAAAGTTACCTCCTTGCGTGCAGCATTTGGGAAGTTTGGAGTTTTCTAAACGACTTTTAAAAGAAGCTAAAATTGCCTTAAGTCCCGGTGTAGGGTTTGGAGAACACGGGGAGGGTTATGTGAGGATTGCGCTCATTGAAAATGAAAATCGCATCCGACAAGCAGCGAGAAATTTAAAGCTATTCTTAAAAAATTTTGAATAGCTAGTCTCTTAAATATTTTCTCTCTCCTTGTAGCCAAACTTCTTTTGGGAGAATTTTTCCCAATTGATTTGAGGGGATAGTGAAAATATCTTTATCTAAAATCTGAAAACTTGCCTCATATCCAACTTCAAGCTTTCCTAGATTAGGAATTGCAGAGATTTTGGCTCCATTGATAGAAAGCATTTGAATGGCTTTTTGAACATCAATTGCCTCTTTTTTATTGATATCGTGATGATTTGCACTGGTACGATCCACACTTGCTTGAAGTGTGTAATAAAGATTTTCTGGATTTGCCCAAAGGGTTGCGGGAGCATCGCTTGATAAGCTTGTGAGAACAAATTCATCATCAGTCTTAATGCCATAGGCAATTTCTAGGAGATCTTGATCTAAGTTGTTTTTGTAAGCTTCATATTCAGCAAATAAGAATATCGGTTGTGGTGCTAAAGCAAAAGTCATTTTAGATTCTTTCATCTCTTTGAGTTGATCGCGTGATAGAATGGAAGCGTGTTCAAGTCTGATTGTCGGAGCATCTTCAATCCAAGGTTGGATATCTTTGAGCGTATCGATAAGAAATTGAATTGAAGCATCTCCCATTACGTGAATGGCCATTTGGAGTTGATTTTTTCTGGCATAATCGACTGCTTCTAAAAGTTCTTTTTCATCCATTAATTTCATCCCACGCTCATTGCTGTTTGGATAGTTTTTTTTCATAAAGGCTGTTCTGCCTGAAATGCTTCCATCCAAAAAGAGCTTGATACCTGCAATTGAAATATCCCCCTTTGTTTTAACGATAGGTTTTTTACCATTTTTTTTGATATGACTCCATACATAATAAAGGACGACTTTTTGTGAAAATCCTTGTTTTTTTGCTTCTGTATAGATTTGAAATCTATCGATAGGTTCATAGTCGCAAAACATATCACAGACGGCACTAATACCTAATTTATCGTATTTTTTTCCAAGTTTTAATATCTGCCTGATAATATCTTCAGATGTCTGGGGTTTCATTTTGTTTCGAATGAGATCAATAGCGGCAGGTTCATAAAAAATACCATTTGGTTCGCCATTTTCAAATCTTCCTATTTTGCCTTCTTTGGGATCGGGAGTATCTTTATCAATGCCTGCAATTTTTAATGCTTTTGTATTGCAGGAAATGATATGGTAAGAAGATTGATAAATCATAATTGGTTGGGTTGTTGAAGCTCTATCCAAATCCTTACACGTAGGAGATTTTTTTTCTTTCAAAACATTCTCATCCCATCCAAAACCTTCAATCCATTGATTTTCATCACCATTAAGCAATGCAGAGTTTTTAAGTGCTTTAATGATATCCTCAATCGAATTCACAAGTGGTGGCAAACACGGAACACTATCAATATTTTTGGCAACCATATCTGGGTGCGTGTGCGAATCGATAAAAGCAGGAATAACGATAGAATCTTTTAAATCGATAGCATTTGCATCTTTAATTTCATCATTTTTTCCTGTCCATAATATTTTTCCATCTTTTATCCCCATTGCTTCGCAAAAATATCCAGGTTCTTTAAAAATTTTGCCATTTTTGAAATATTGTGTTTGTTGCTCTTTCATTACTTTTCCTTTTTATGTAATATTTTCATCTATAAAGATATAATAAACAAATAATATTTAAAAATAATTCATTCCAAGATGAGCAAAATTTTGACAAATGATACGAATAGTTACCTGTATAAAATTATTTTATTGTTCAAAAAATAAAATTTTTAAAATGAGATGAGATTAGATGTATGCAATTCAAGGGCTTTCTCTATATTTTCATTTGATCTTAATGCAGTGATTTTTTCTACAAAATAGCTTCCTGCTACGATGATATCTACTTTATTTTTGAGTGCTTGTATTTGGGCTTTGGAACGGATACCAAATCCCAAGGCAATTTTTTTATTTGAATTTTTTCTTACGAAATCAATCCATTCAAATAAGGATTCTTGTATTTGGGTTTCACTTCCGGTAGTCCCGCTTCTAGCGACGACATAAATAAACTCTGCAGAAGTTTTAGAGAGTTTTTGAATGCGTTTAGCATTCATTCCAGGTGCAATCAGTTCAATGATGTTGATCTTGTGAATTTTTGCGATCTTTCTCAATCCTTCATCACTTTCAAAAGGCAAATCAGGAATGATGAGTCCTTTGATTCCGCATTTCTTCGCTTTTTTGATAAATTTTTCTATTCCATAGACAAAAATAATATTCGCATAGGTCATAATTAGGATTTGTGTTTTTGTGTTTTTGGAGAGTGAATGTGCAATATCAAATCCATCTTCAATTTTAAATCCATTTTTCAATGCAACATCACACGCATTTTCAATCACAGGACCATCGGCATTGGGGTCAGAAAATGGAAATTGGATTTCTAAAAAATCTGCTCCTCCATTACAGATTCCAAGACCGGATTTAATGCTAGTTTCTTTATTGGGATACCCTCCAATGATATGCCCCATCAATTGAATATTTTTCATTCTAATCCTTTGATGCGTTTGACTTCTTTTTCCAAAAAATTCACCCAATTTTCAGAGTTGAGTGCTTTGGCTGTTATAAAAATGTCTTTATCTCCTCGTCCAGAAACATTGATTATAATTTTTTTATTTTTTATTTTTTGAGAGATTTTTATGGCACCTGCAAGAGCGTGGGAAGATTCTAGTGCAGGAATGATTCCTTCATTTTTAGCGAAAAATTTTAGAGCTTCTAGTGCTTCTTCATCTTTTGCGCTTATGAATTCGATTCGTCCTATACTACCTAGATAAGCGAGTTGAGGACCAATTCCGGCATAATCAAGCCCTGCGCTGATGGAATGAGTGGAACAGAGCTGCCCTTCTTTATTTTGAAGAAAAATGCTTTTGTAGCCTTGAGCGATCCCAATCCGTCCAGAGCTTTCTTTATCCATTCTTGCAGCGTGTTGCCCAATTTTTTTACCAATCCCGCCAGCTTCAACGCCGATTAATGAAATGTTTTTTTCATTTAAAAAAGGAGCAAAAAATCCTATGGAATTGCTTCCTCCACCGACGCAAGCGACTAAATAGTCTGGAAGTCCTTTGAAATAATCTTTGCATTGTTGTTTGACTTCTTTTCCGATGATGCTTTGGAGATCGCGTACAAGATCAGGATATGGATAGGGACCCAAAGCGCTGCCTAATACATAAAAAGTATCTGAATTTCTTTTACTCCAGACTCGTAAAGTTTCATTTACAGCATCTTTGAGTGTTTTACTTCCTGAAGTTACTTCAACGACTTTTGCCCCAAAAAGTTCCATATTAAATACATTGGGTTTTTGTCTCTCAGCATCGATTTCTCCCATATAAATTTCGCATTCCATTTTCAATTTTGCACACGCAGATGCTACCGCCAATCCGTGTTGTCCTGCACCTGTTTCGGCAATAACGCGTTTTTTACCCATTTTTTTAGCAAGCAATACTTGTCCTAAGGCATTGTTGATCTTATGCGCTCCGGTATTAGCAAGCCCTTCGAATTTCAAATAAATCTCATTGTTGAGGATTTGTGAAGCATTTTGAGCATAGATAAGAGGTGTGGGACGTCCAATAAAATGCTTGGACAAATCTTTGAGTTCTTGTTTATAGGCTTTGGATGAGAAAATTTTTTTATACGCCTCTTCTAATTCTAAAAGAGCAGGTCGAAGGATTTCGGGTATATATTGACCTCCGAAATACCCTTGTTTCGTATCACCAAAAAATTTATTTTTGGATTTTAAGGGTATTTTTTTCATTTGGTTTCCTTCGAAAGATTTTTGATTTTTTGGACAATTTCTTTAAGTTTTACTCTATCCTTTTTGCCCACAGAAAGTTCAATTTTTGAATTAATATCAAGCATTTTTGGTTTTAAACGGAGAAATTCATCAATATTATCAATCCCGATTCCTCCTGCAATAAAGAGTTCTTTTCCCATATCTTTAAGCTTTTCAAGCTCTTTGATGTCAATGCTCTTACCACTCCCTCCTTTGTCTATGGATTTAGAATCAAGGAGAATAAAAGGAGAAATGCAATCTTTGGGATAATCTTGGATATTTTCAAAATTGATACAAGCATAAAAATTAAAATCTGCTTCTTTGAGATCAAAAGAGGCGTATTGATTGGGAGTGTGGGGATTGAGCGAATGGAGTTGGATGCAATCAAGAATTCCTTCTTTAAAAAGCTCTCTAGCAGCTGTAAGCTCATCTTTGTTTTCAGTAATTACCCCAACTTTTAGGATATGAGGATAAATTCTTGTAATAGCTTTGCTCATCAATTTGATGTCTTTGATAGAAATATGTCTTTGGCTTTCTTTAGCTAGAATAAAACCGATCATATCTGCTCCTGATTCTGCTGCACTAAATGCGTCGTCAAGATCAGTTATGCCACAGATTTTTACTAGTGGAAAAGAGTTCTCATAAATTGATTTAAATACTTTTGGATAGAAAAGATTTTGATGATTTTGAGCCTTTGTATAGGCTTTGATGAGATTAGGGAGATTTTCGTTTTTGTCTTGAGATTTTACAAGATAACTTCCACAAAGTATCCCATCAAATCCGAAAGTTCCAGCAAGATATCCGTCAAAACTTGATTGTATGCCTGATTCAAATATGGTTTTAATCGATTTTGGAATTTTTGTTTTCAGATGAAGCGCTTTGTTTTTATCAATCTCAAAGGTTCGCAGATTTCTAGAATTTATGCCCAAAAGACTTGGGTTGTATTTAAGTGCAAATTGGCATTCTTGTTCATTATGGATTTCTATGAGTGGGGTGAGGGAATATTTTTGGCATTCCAATAGGATTTCTTTAAACACAGCCTCTTTTTGCTCGTTTTCCATAAACATTGCTACAATCAAAAGCACAAGATCTGCACCTGCTAAATAAGAGATTTTTATTTCTTCAGGATATTGGATAAAGTCTTTTCGCAATACGCTGATATTTTTAAAGGCATTTTTAACTTCCATCAGATCTTTGAGGCTGCCACCAAAATGATCTTCTTCAGTCAGAACAGAAATTACTTTAGCGCCGTTATTGATATAGTTTTTAGCAAGTAAAACAGGATCGGGGATTTCTCCGATATGACCTGCTGAGGGCGAGGCTCGTTTGATTTCTGCAATTATTAATGGTAAGTTTGATTCAAAACAAGGAGACAGAGGAACTTTCCGCTCTGAGGGAATGGAGAAGCCAAAACCAAAACCAAGTTTTTGAATTTTCTCTCCCCTTTTGTGGGCTATTTTTTCCAAGACCTCTGTCATTGCTTTATCCTTTTTGCAGATTCGTTTGTAAAATAATACACATAAAAACTTAAAATAAAAGTCTTTTTGATTTTAAAATGCGATATAATCCCGCAAGGTTTAGGAGGCAAAATTATGGAATCACAATTGATGGGATTGGCGATAGAAACTTACAAAATCACTCTGATCATATCTTTGCCCATACTTTTAGCAGGACTTATTGTGGGACTTTTGGTTAGTATTTTTCAAGCGACTACCCAAATCAATGAGATGACTTTATCTTTTGTTCCTAAGATTTTAGCTGTCATTGGCGTGATTATTCTTACAATGCCTTGGATGCTTAATATGCTCTTGGATTATACGAAAATGCTTATAAATCTTATCCCAAAATTTGTGTTATGAGCAAAACAATTGATTTTTCAAAATACTCAAGCATTAGGGTTGGCGCATCTTTACCTGTCAGAGTGATTGAGAATTTTGAACAAAATATTCAAGATTTAAAAATCATAGGCTATGCCAATAATCTGTTGGTTTCTCCTGAAGCTCGCAATATAGCTATTTTAGGGGAATGTTACGATTATATTTTGGATAGGGGAGATGTGCTTGAGGCTGGAGGGGCTGTGAGTAGTCGAAAGATTTATCGTTATTTTAAGGATTTTGATTTAAGCGGTTTAGAATTTTTATCTGCCTTACCTGGGAGTGTTGGGGGTCTTGTAAAAATGAATGCAGGTATGAAAGAATATGAAATCAAAAATATTTTGGATTCTGTGTGTATAAATGGAGAATGGAGACAGATTCGGGATTTGAAAATGGATTATCGCAATAGTGGCATCGATGGAATTATTTTTGCAGCCAGATTTAAAAAAGTATCAGGTTTTAAAAAAGAATTACTTGAAGTTTTTAATTTGATGCGTTCAACTCATCCTAAAAAACCTAGCTGTGGGAGCTGTTTTAAAAACCCTCAGGGAAATTTTGCGGGAAAATTATTGGAATCTGTAGGATTAAAGGGGTATAATATAGGCGGAATGAGTTTTTCCAAAGAACATGCGAATTTTTTGATTAATTTAGGTGGAGGCACATTTGAAGAAGCGCTTAATTTAATCGATTTAGGAAAAAAAAGAGTGTTTGAGGCATATGGAATTCATCTTAAAGAAGAGGTTGTCATAATCAGATAAAGAATGGAGTAGGTAATGAAGAGGGTTTCTAAGGTTATTTTGATAGGGTCATTATTGGGGAGCGGGGTTGATGCTTTGGAATTTGGAGGAATGGGAAATATTTCTGCCAGTATGGGCGGTGCAGGCGTAGCTTTGAGGAATTCTCAATGGGCGTTGTATTATAATCCGGCCTTGCTTGGAATGGATAAGAAATCAAGAATTGCTTATAGTTTTGGGGTTTCAGTTAAAGAAAAAAATCTTTTATCGCTTGCGACTGTAGATTATGAAAATTTGCAAAAAATGCCCAATAGAGTCGGGGGTATTTTTGGTGGAGGAGCTATTCAAGCAAGTAATGTTGCAGGGGCTGCTGTGACTTCTAAACCTCTTGATATGAGCGGTATTTTCGGCGATGTGCTTAAGAATGTAAATTTTGGAAGTGTTTCAGGTTTGACTTCAACCGTGGATGTTCAAAATTTTATGGAAAATATTCTTTCTGCGAGCGGGGGAACTCAAACTCAAATTGATGCAGTCAAAAATGCTACGAGTCTAAACGATGCTGCAAATGCTTTTAAAAATGCTTTAATGCCCGGAGGGAACTTGAATGATCAAGGGGCAAACGCTTTTGATAAGCTTAAGGGAAGCATCTTAGAAGCGGTTGATAAAACCGGTGGGGACACAGGTATATTCAAAAATATTATTCAAAATGTTCAGCCTGATCAGCTTGGGGGCTTAGCGGAATTGCTTGCAAAAACAGACAAAAATTCAATTAGTTTAGGAGATCTTTTGACAACGATTGGGGGCGTTACCATATCTAAAGGCGATGATCCTCAGATGAATCGTTTTATCCAAGATGTTTATACGATTCAAAATACGCTCAAACAAAATAATCTTGATGTTGCTACGCAGAATGGATTGGTGTTTCAGATAGGTGGAAATGGTCCAGATGCTAGAGGGGCGATAGCATTTGGAATCTTTGGCAGTGCTTTTGCTTCAGCAAGTGCTACATTTGATCCTACCCATAATCAAATCATTATTGATACTGATGGAAATTATGTGAAAGTGAATATTGATGGCAGTTCTATCAGTCTTAATGGTTCCACTAAAAGTGACTATGACAATTATTCACTTCTAAGCAGTACTGCTAACCATCAAATACACGGAACAGGAATTCTTTTAAGTGAGATTCCTATCGGATATGGTCAAGCATTTTCAACACCTATTGGAAATTTTAGTATTGGTCTTACCGGAAAATATATTTTCAGTATGGGTTATGGTTTAGATAGGAGCGGTTCTTTTGATTCTATTGCCAATGGATTCCAAGATATGAATTTAAGAAATGGTACCAAACAGCAGACTTTTGGGATAGACTTTGGTTTTTTGTATAATTATAAGGCTTTTAGTTTAGGGCTTGTTGGAAAAGATTTAAATGAGCCCGTACTAAGAATTAATGATAATCATAAAGTTGTTTTAAATTCTCAATTGCGTGCAGGTCTTTCATATGAATGGAAGATTTTATCCATTGCTGTGGATATGGATTTGAAGCCAAATCATACACTTTCTTATTTATCTCCGGAAAATCAAATGGTCGGTGGAGGAGTAATGCTTGATCTAAAGTATATTGATTTTAGATTTGGATCAATGTATGATTTAAAAAGTCGAACTGGTGAGGGAATTATATTTACAGGAGGCATTAACATTTTAGGTTTCTTAGATCTAGCTGTGCAATCCAATACAAAATTGACAAATGTAGGGGATTATAAGATTCCAAGTTATCTGAGCGTAAAGCTTGGCGGAGGATTTAGCTGGTAAGAAAGGAGCATTGAATGCCTTATGTTGATATCAAAGTCGGGGGTAAATTGAGCGCTGAACAAAAGCGTGAAATTGCAAAAGATGTTTCAGATTCTTTAGAGAGGGTTGCATTTAAACCTAAAGCGAGTGTTTATGTGAGTTTTACAGAGTTTGAAAGAGATAGTTTTGCCAAAGGGGAAAATCTTTTGAGTGATTTGGATAAATTAGCAAAAAAGAATCCTAAAAACTAATCTTTTATATCATCTCAAATAGATTACTTTGATATTTTAAGAATTAATATAGAGATTGATTTTATTCAAGGGAAGAGGGTAGTGCCTTTTTTTGGGATTCAATCTTTGGTTTTTATAGGCGTAGTGAGATAATCTGATTTTAGAAGATAGACTCAAAATTTTGAAAATATATCTTGAATCCCATAAAGACCTTTTTCCTGCTTTATGAGCCATTTTGCAGCATCCAGCGCACCTTTAGCAAAAGTGAGGCGAGAAGTAGCATTATGAGTGAATTCCAAATATTCTCCATCCATATAAAATCCGACTGTATGTCTGCCTGCTACATCTCCTCCTCTAAGACTCATAATGGCAATTTCGTTTTGCTTTCTTTCGCCAATATTTCCATCTCTGCTTGAGACTCTGACTTTTTCAAGATCAAGGTTTTTAGCTTTTGCACAAGTTTCTCCCAATGAAAGGGCTGTCCCGCTTGGAGCGTCCTTTTTGTGTCGATGATGGATTTCACAGATTTCAATATCAGCTTCACTCAATCCTTGTGTAACTATGGGTAGGATTTTATTGAGCATTGCTATGCCTTTAGACATATTGGTCGCATATAGAACGGGGACGAATTTTGAAAGTTCTTTGATCAAATCAAATGCCTTTTTATCAAGTCCGGTAGTTCCTGAAACAATTGGAAGAGGTTTTTTTAAGGCTGCATTTAAAAGCGATAAGGTTGCATTTGGCAATGAAAAATCTATTACGATTTCACAATGTTGGATAAAACTTTCGATATCATTGGTTACAAAAGTGTTTTCTGGAAGCGCGAAATTTAATTCTTTGCGAATAAAAACACTTCCTAGAGTGAATGTTTTACTTTTGCTTATTTCTTCAATCAATAGCCTTCCTATTCTGCCACTTGCTCCAAATACGCCTATTTTCAATTCAAATCCTTATTTATGAGAATCTAGATATGAGATAGCTTCAAGCGCTGCAGTCGCCCCATCTCCGGCTGCGCAAACAACTTGTTTAGGGGCTTTGATACGAATGTCTCCGGCTGCAAATAAGCCCTCTATATTTGTTTTCATTGAAAGATCTACAATTACTGAGCCGTATTGATCACATTCACAAAGCATATTTCCATTATCTTGCTTGAGGATAGCATTATTCACATCATAGCCTACAAATATGAAAATTCCAGGAACTTTCAATTCTTTTATTTCATTATTTTGAGTATTTTTGATTACTACTGAAGATACTCCATTTTGATCGCCTTTGATTTCTTCTACGACATTTGGAGTGAGGAATTCAATTTTTTCATTTGATTTGGCGTGTTCAATTGTGATGGGTGCAGCTCTGAATTCATTTCTCCTGTGAATAAGATAGACTTTTTTACACATTTTTGTTAAAAATATAGCTTCTTCAAGAGCTGTATCCCCACCACCAAGAACGGCAACTTCTTTATTTTTGTAGAAAAAACCATCACAGGTTGCACAAGTGCTTACTCCTTTTCCCCAAAATTCGCTTTCACCTTTAATGCCCGTTCTTTTTGGACGTCCTCCAGTAGTGATGATAACGCTTTTTGCTTCTGTAACTTTACCATCATTGGTATGAATTTTAAAATTTTTTCCTTCTTTAGTGACTTGAGATACTTCCGTCATTTCGTGTTTAAGACCAAAACGAAAACATTGTTCTTGCCATGGTTGCATAAAATCAAGACCGCTGACAACCTCTTTAACGCCTGGATAGTTTTCTATTTCGCTACTTCCAGTAATTTGCCCACCAGGCATTCCTTTTTCAAATAAGACCACATTCTTTATACCCCCTCTAGTAGCATAAAGCCCTGCTGATAAGCCTGCTGGTCCTCCACCAATAATTGCTAAATCAATCATCATAAAAGCCTCCGATAATTTTTTTTATTTGATAAATATAATAATATGTAATAATAAATGATGGGTATATCGACCCTTGATGAGAAGATCATCAAGGATAGTTATTTAAGAGATAGAATCAATTTTTTCTTTGAGAGCCTGTTTGGAGGTAGCACCGATTACTTGATCGACTACTTCCCCATTTTTCATAAATAAAATCGTAGGAATACTTCTAATTCCAAATTTTGCTGAAAGCTCGTCTTGTTCATCGGTATTGACTTTACAAATAGCGACCTTGCCCTCATATTCTTCGGCTAATTCGTCTATTACTGGAGCAAGCATTCTGCAAGGACCGCACCAAGGTGCCCAAAAATCAACGACAGCAACACCGCTTTTAGTGGTTGCATCAAAGTTTTCTTTATTAAGTTCAATATATTTACCCATAAACTATTCTCCTGATTTCTAGATTGTGGGCGGATTATACAATAAAAATTCTAAACTTTAGCGCAATGCAATTTTAGAGTGTGATGTTTTCTATAAGACTGATTTCATTGTCTTTGATGATGAGGGCATCAATGCAATATTGAGTTTGCGGATCGTATTGGAGTAGAAAAAAATGTATAGTTTTTGTAATTTTGAGTATTTTTGCTGGCGTGATGGCATAAATAGGTTCAAAACCTTTGCCGCTTTTTACTTCTACAAAATGGAGTGTTTTATTTTTGAGGGCAATGATATCAATCTCTCCATATTTGCAAAAAAAATTTCTTTTGATGATTTCAAAGTCATTGTTTTGTAGATAAGAACAAGCCAAATCTTCAGCTTCAAAACCTTTTTTTCTACTCATCTTCAATTCTTATTATGTAGGGTTCTTTGATAATGGATTCAAGCTTTTTAAGTTCTGCGATCGTATTTTTGATGGCACGTTCGGTTGTAGTATGCGTTGAAAAGAGGATTTTTGCAATATTTTTTTGTTTGATTTCTTTTTGTAAAAAAGTACTAATGGAAATATCGTTTTGAGTGAGGATGGATGTGATTTGAGCTAATACACCTGATTTATCATCAACTGAAAGTCTGAAATAGTAACGACTTTGAATATTTTCTTTGGGTTTGAGATTGATTTGAGGTGAGCGTTCAAAGCCTAACATCAAAGAACTCTTCCCTCTTGCAATTTCAATTAAATCGCTAATAACGGCGCTTGCTGTTGCTTCTCCTCCAGCTCCTGCCCCGTAATAAAGCGTTTCTCCGACTCGATCCCCAATCACGCTGATACCATTCATTACCCCTTCGACTTTGGCTATCATTTTGTTTTTATCAATCATTGCAGGATGGACGCGTAATTCAATTTCATTATTTTGTTTTTTAGCAATACCAAGAAGCTTGATGGCATACCCAAATTCATTGGCAAATTCAATGTCATCGCCATTGATAGACTCTATGCCTTCAATCAGAATATCTTGAGGTTTTGCATCAATTCCATAAGCCAAAGAAGCCAAGATTAAAAGCTTATGCCCCGCATCTCCTCCATTGATGTCTAATGATGGATCGGCTTCGGCATAGCCTAAGTGTTGGGCAAGTTGAAGCGCACTGCAGAAATCTTGATTATTTTGAATCATCTGTGTGAGAATATAATTACTTGTTCCATTTAAAATGCCTCTTAAAGAAAGAATGTGATTAGCACTCAATCCATCCTTGAGAGCTTTGATAATTGGGATTCCACCACACACGCTTGCTTCAAATCCTATGGGGATATTGCCTGCAATTTGTTGGAGTTCATAACGATGATAGGCAAGCATTGCTTTGTTTGCTGTAACTAGCGCTTTTTTGTTTTGGAGTGTTTTTTTAGCTACCTCATAGGCTTCATTAATTCCACCCATCAATTCAACGACGACATCAATTTCTTTGTCATTGATAATATCTTCTATATCGGTGCTTAGGGGAATAGATACACTTCTAGATTTATTTAGATTTTTGACAACCCCTTTTTTGACCTTGATATCAACCCCAGCTCGAGCGCAAATTACCTCTTTATTTTCTTCTAAGATTTTAATTACACTTGCTCCAACGGTTCCAACTCCAATAACACCGATATTCAGATTTTTGACCATATGCTTAAGCCTTTTGAAAGATAATAATTTTGGTGAGCGTTTAGATTGTTGATTTTACAAGATTTTATGAAGTTTTTCAATGCGAGGTGTTTAGAAAAATTTAGTCCGATAAAATTCTTTTACTTAAAATTTGCTTAATTTCTTGAGGCGTCGCATTTTCAATAGCTTCAAAGCTTCCAAAATAATCTAATAATTTTTTTACGCTTGCTTTTCCGATACCTTTTTGTTCCAAAAGTGAGACTTTGTGCATTTCTTTTTGTTTTTTTTGCCTATGATAAGAAATGGCATAGCGATGAGCCTCATCCCGAAGTTTTTGGAGGAATTGCAATCTTTTGTCACTTGGTTTTAGAGAAATGGAGGTTTTGAGTGTGTATAAAGTGTCCTTAGCGCTTCCTTTAGCTCTATGTGCCTTAGAATCAATCTTTTCTTTGGCAATACCAATGACTTCAACGTTAGCAGCGCTACTTTCAAGAATATCTCTAGCAAGATTGATTTGGGCTTTGCCCCCATCAATTATCCAAAGATGAGGTGGGGGATTTGAAGAAAAATCGTTGGCTCTGCGGGTAAGCATTTCATTCATTTGGGAATATTCATCTTTTCCATTTAAGGTATATCGCCTATAAGCATCTTTGACAAAATCGGTATTTTCATACACCACCATTCCCCCCACGGTATTAGTTCCTCCGTGATGGCTAGTGTCAAAAATTTCGATCCTAAAAGGAATTGAAGAAAGTTCAAATAAATCTTTCAGATCATTGAGTAGCATATCTTCAGCATAACTCCTATTGCTTTGGAGTCTGAGTATTTCATTAGCATTTTTAAAAGCAAGATCTATGAGGTCTTTTTTTTCACCTTTTTGAGGGAGAAGAATTTGAATTTTTTTGGCGCAATGATCATAGAGAAAGTTTTGTAACTCTAAAATATCTTCTTGGGTTTCAATGCAGGGAAGTAGGATTTGATCAGGGGGGAGGGGAATTTCTTCTTGGTAATGGTTGATGATGGCTTGTTTATAGATGGCATTTTCATCAAAACCACATTCAGATTTGATATGTTCAAAATTTGCAGATACAATTTTGCCATCACGCATAAAAAGCTTGATTAAAATAGCATTTTTTCCTTCAACAGAGAGGGCAAAAATATCCATATTGTAGAGTTTTTTCAAATCAATGCTTGAAAAATTTTCGATACCTTTTAATTTTTTTATTCTATCCCGATAAATCGTAGCTTCTTCAAACCGCATCATTTTAGAGAAAAATAGCATTTTTGATTCGAGTGAAGCAATTAGTTTGTGTTTGTTTTGGATAATTGAAATTGCCTCATTGATGGTAGCTTGGTAAGCTTCGGGAGTAATTTTTCCCTCACAGGGGGCAGGACAACGTTTGATTTGATAGAACAGGCAGGCTTTTTTACCTTTGGCGCAATTTTTTTTCTGCACTAAAGGAAGGAGTTCATACAGACTTTCAAGTGTTTCTTTGGAGCCTGTTGTATAGGGTCCAAAATACTTGATCGTCTTTTTTTTGATGATTTTTCTTGTGATGGCAGGAGTCGGAAAGTCTTCGGACATATCGATGTAAATGTAGGGATAGGTTTTATCATCACGCAAAAGGATGTTGTATTTTGGTTTGAGTTGTTTGATTAAAGAGTTTTCAAGAATCAGTGCGTCTTGCTCGTTTTTAACCAACATTATTTGTATGGAAGCGATCTGAGAAACCATCATTTGAATTCTATGGCTTGTGTTTGGATTTGGAAAAACCTTTTTGTCTAAGATTTTAAAGTAGCTCTTAATGCGGTTTTTTAAATTTTTGGCTTTTCCAATGTAAAGAAGTCTGTTTTTGTGATCGTAATACTGATATACGCCACTACTTGTAGGGAGGTTTCCAATTCTTTCAATAAGCGAAATGTTCATTGTTTTTTTCCAAATTTTTCAGAATGATTTTTCTAATGGATTCAAATTGTTCTCTTAAAGATTGATCGGAGGCTAAGTTTTCAAAATTTCCCCTTGAATGTTCTTGATAGAAGAAATTATTTTCAATCATTATGGGTTGCTTATAGAGGTTGAGAATATTTTTTGGAACAAATGCTTGAATGCCGACAATGGCACGCAAATCCGATACATTGATATATAAATTTGGAAAAAGATTTTGATGAGTTTTTAAACTCTCTCTGATTGCAGCGTATAAATTTGGAAAAAGATTTTGATGAGTTTTTAAACTCTCTCTTATGCGTTCGGGATTATAATGATTAAATTCATTGACAAAGCTGGGATGGTTAAAGGCAAAGAGGAGCATAAAAGGTGGTTTATTGTTTTCGTGTATTGTGCGGTGTGTGATATATAGGATTGCTTTGCGCATTTCAAGAGGCACAAAAAGCTTGAGTTTGTCTAATTCTGCAAACTTTTGTAGTTTTTTAAAATGCGGTCGATTTTTAATGATGGAGATAATATCTTGAGAACTTTTCATATTGTGATTTTAGCATATTTGTTGTTTATGATATTGGGCTGTGGTTATAAGGCGGCACCTTTTTATAAAACTTCTTTTTTAGAGAATAAAGCAGCATCTTACAAAGTGTGATATATCTCATTTGGATAAGATATTAGGCATATAATTTTTGTATTTTATCCTAATGGGAGTTATGTAATTTTTTAGAGCCATTTGAGTGTAAAGCAAAAATTTTTATTGTAAAGATTTGAAGTGCCAAAAGATGGAGGATGTATGAATATTATAGAAAAAGAAAGAAAAAAAGTAGCCTTGTTTATTGATTGTGAAAATGTAAGCTATAAGCTCATTGATGATATTATGGAGAGGCTTGCTGAAGTTGGAGAAGTCTGCGTTAAAAAAGCTTATGGTGATTGGAGAAGTGCAGGAATAAAGCGTTGGGAGGAGTCTTTAATAAAATACTCCATCGAGCCAATCCATATCATCACAGGGAATCGTAACGGAGAGGGAGGGAAGTCGGGAAAAAATTCTTCAGATATCAAAATCACGATTGATGTTATCAATACGTTGTATTCAGGCGTGATGGAATGCATTGCTTTGGCGACTAGCGATAGTGATTTTGCTCCTTTAGCACAAGAGATTAGAACTAAGGGAATCCCTGCTATTGGATTTGGAGAAAAGAAAGCCAGAGAGGATTTTCGTAAGGCATTTACAAGCTTTGAAGAATTAGGAATCGCTCAGCCTATGGATCCCCAGCTTTCAAAAGATAGAATTTTAATTAAATTGCTCAAAGATGCTGTGGAATCTACCGCTGGTGATGATGGTAAGTCACTTGTCTCAAGAGTAGGACTTTGGATAAAAAATAATTATTTCAAGACAGCTTCTTCTTATGGCAGAGATGGGTGGGGAGATGTTTTAAAGGCGTTGCCAGAGTATTTTGATATTACTTACAGCGGTGTGAATAATAGCGTGATGAGCGTGCAGTATCGTAAAAGATTTTAAAACAAATATCTGAAGCCCATTATTTGGGCTTTATGTAGTCTGATTCTTTAGATAGTGACATTTCTAATGCTGATACAGGCGGGAATGCCCCTAAGTTCTTGAATAACGTTTTCAGAAATTTGGCTATCAAGAACAATCAGTGCCAAAGCTTCTTTATTGGAATTTCTACTGAGTCTAAAGTCAGCAATATTAATGCTATGCTTACCAAGGATATTACCTACATTCCCAATCACTCCAGGAATATCAGTATTTTTAAAAAGTATCATTCTGCCTTTAGGTTCAATATCAATGTTGAAACCATTGATGTCAGTGAGTTTGATAATATCTTCTTCAAAAACGGTTCCACTTGCACTCAAAGACTCTTGTGCAGTTGCTAGGCTGATTGTGACGAGATTTTTATAAGAATTGGAATTTTTTTTCGTTTTGACCGACATCTCAATCCCGCGTTCTTTGGCTATGAATTGAGCGTTGATATAATTGATTTTATCTCCAAGTGATGATTTGAGGACACCTACTAAAGCAAAAGCCATTAGGGAGTCGGCATATTTACCAATTTCGCCTTCAAGATTTAAATGAACCGATGTAATAGCTCCTTTGTTTGCTTGAGCACAGAAAAATCCCAATTTTTGAGTAAGCTCCAAATAAGCTTTCACAGATTTGGGTAGATCTGCTTCTTTGACGGGCAAATTCAAGGCATTGGGATAATTTGCTCCTCTAGCAGCCTCCAATGCTGCTTGAGCAGCTTGAAGGGCGATTTGTTCTTGAGATTCAAGTGTATTAGCACCAATATGGGGAGTCACATAAACATTGTCCAAATCTAATAATTTGTTATCCGTGCCGGGTTCTTTATTGAATACATCAATACCTGCCCAGCGGATTTTATGGCTTTTTAACGCATCGTAGAGATCATCTTCATTGTATAAGCCTCCTCTGGCACAATTGATTAAAATAACACCCTCTTTCATTTGTTTTATCTCTTTAGCAGTGATCATATTTTTGGTTTCTTCGTTTTTAGGGGTGTGGATTGTTATGATGTCACATTTTAGAATGTCTTCAAAATTTTCTGTATAAGCTATGCCCATATCGGTTGCTTTTGAAGCAAAAATATAAGGATCATAAGTGATTACTTCCATTTCAAAGGCTTTTGCCCTGATGCCCACTCGGGAGCCTATATTGCCAAATCCGATGATACCTATTTTTTTTCCTTTAAGTTCAGTGCCATACCAATCTTCGCGTTTCCATTTTTTTTGAATGCGAAGTTGTGCATCAGCTCCAGGAAAATTTCTAACCGCATTGATAATGTGTGCCATAGTAAGTTCGACTGCTGCGATTGTATTAGCTGTAGGGACATTCATCACTACAATGCCTTTTCGAGAACAACTATCAATATCGACATTATCTACACCAACGCCTGCTCTGATAATAGCTTTTAAATTTTTAGCACAAGTCAAGAGTTTTTCATCGACGTTTGTTGAACTTCTAGTAATGATGACATCTGCGTCTTTTAAAAGCTTGAGAAGTTCGTCTTTTTGAAGGTGAGCAAGATTCTCCATTTGGATATCATCTTGATTTGTGAGTAGATCAAGACCTTTTTGATGAATATGGTCACAAACTATTATTTTATGCATATCATTCTCCTACAACTATTGAGCCTTATATTGTATCTCATAATGCTTAAGATCTTCTATGATTTGTTTTTTTCTAGAATCGTTTGGGAGAAAAATGACGATGTCAATCGAATTGCCGGTTTGATAGTAAGCAAATTCTATTTTTTCTTGTTTTAAAACCTCATTTAAACAAAAAAATTTGTAATTATCAAGATGTTGAATGACTAATTTTGTGGGATTGATTTTTTCATTCGGGGATCTGAAATTAACTCCAATTTTGATCTCAGTAGCAGGATAAGAATAGTTTTGAGATTTTGTTAAAAGTGATTGCAGCCATAAAGTTTCGCCCTGAATTTTATTTTTTTCAACGGCAGATTCATTATGATTGATGTTAAATGTATCTTTTGGAATGGAGGTGTAGTAAAAAAAGAGTATATAAACAGATAAAGCAAAAATAACTATTAAAAGAAATCCAAATAGTAATTTTGCTTTCATTGTCAAAAATTAGTTTATATCCTATCCTTGATGAGGTCGCCCAGTGTCATTTTGTCGTCATCAGAATTAAAAGCTTTGAGATCTTCTTTTTCTTTTTTGCGCTCAAGTCTTTTGACGGAAACACGCACTTTGTTATTGGCTTTGTCGATATGGGCAACAACACCTTGAATTTCATCCCCGATTTTGATTTCTTCTTTTTTCAAAGGAGAAAGATCCTCAGTTTTAATGAGTGCGTCCATATTGTCAATTTTGATAAAGACACCAAAATCTTTAATGTCAATAACATTGCCCTTTACAATATCATCAACATCGTATTTTTGAGCGAATTCTTCAGCAGGAGATTGGGTAAAGTCTTTGATGCTTAGGGATATTCTTTCGCTTTCTTTATCTATTTTAATAATTTTTACTTCAATTTCATCGCCGACTTTGAGTTGGTCTTTACATTTTTGGTTTTTATCCCAAAAAGCATCTTCATTGTGCAAAAGACCATCTACACCACCGAAATTTACAAATGCGCCAAAATCTGTTAAAGTGGCGATTTTGCCTTTAATCACATCTCCAACTCGGTAATTTTTTGCAAAATCATTAAAGGGTTTATCCAGTAATTTTTTTAGAGAAACACGTAGGCGTCTATTTTGTGAGTCAATTTCTATCACTTCTACATCAATTTCTTGACCGACTTTGAGATAATCTCCTGGATGTTTAATATCCTTATCCCAAGAAATTTCAGAAATATGTAAAAATCCTTCAATGTCATTACCGATATCAACAAATGCTCCGTAGGGTTCAATATTGCTTACAATTACCTTGATAGCATAACCTGTTTTAAGCTCTTTTTGGATTTCTTTCCAAGGATCTTCCCCAATGGCTTTAATCGAAAGAGAAAGACGTTTTTTTGCTTCATCATAAGAAATTGCTTTAACTTGAACTTGATCGCCTTCTTTGTAATGTTTGGCTGGATTTATGGGTCCTTTGTGGCTAATTTCTGTATAATGGACAAGACCTTCAACGCCTTGTACTTCGACAAACATTCCGAATGTAGTGATATTTTTAACCACTCCTTCATAGATTGCGCCTGACTCTACAAGTTTTTTGGCTCCTTCGGATTGATTTTTATCATCTAGCTCAAAAAATCTTTTTCTAGATATGATGATTGAATTATCTTCGGGTCGTATATTAACAATACAAGCTTTAATCCTTTTGTCGATATTTTTTGCATCATCTCTTAAAGACGAATTAAATTTAGGCATAAAGTATTCTATCCCTTCAGATTCTACGATGTAGCCTCCCTTGTTTTTCTTAATGATTTTGCCTTCGATAATTTTGTCTTTGTAATCTTCGCCCAATTCTTTGATTTTTTCTTGCATTTTTTTGTTGTGGATGGCTTTTTTGTAAGAAACACTAGGTCTTTCACCTCTTCCTTGAGACACATAAACTTGGATTTTATCACCTTCTTTAAACACAAGAGTGCCATTCTCATCTTTTATCTCAAAAAGATTCAATCTGCCTTCAATCTTTTCTCCTACATCTATCATTGCGTATTCATTGTTTATGGATACGATTACACCTTCTTTGATGACGCCATTTTCGTAGGATTTTTCACTTTCTTCTAAAAGTTTTGCAAAGTCTTCGCCTTCATCGAAGTCTTCCAGATTTTCTAAAACCACTTTCATCTGCTGCCTTTAAAATTTAATTTTTTTGTATTTTAGCTTTTGTTTCCTTTTAAAGGCATAAATTTTGCATTAGATTTTTAAACTTTATTCAGATGGATAGGATTTTTTCTTTTACTTTATCTATGATCCAATCAGGAGTTGAAGCTCCTGCAGTAATTCCACATAAATGTTTGCCCAAGAACCATTCGTGCTGCAAATCATTTTCATCTTCGACCAAATAACTATCGGGGCAATTTTGTTGGGCTATATTGAGAAGTTGTTTGGTATTTGAAGATGTTTTACCCCCTATGATGATCATAATATCCACTTCCTTGCTAAGTTCTCTAGCAGATTCTTGATTATCAAATGTGGCATTGCAGATTGTATTAAAAACCCTAGTTTCATAACAATGTGTGATGAGGTAAGAAGCAATTTGAAGTAAGTTTTGAGCTTGTTTAGTGGTTTGAGATACTAAGGCGACTTTTTTTTTGACATTTGCTTTTTTTAGTACTTCCAAAGAGCTGATGACAAGGGGTTTGGTTGTTGAGTAACTCATCACACCTTTGACTTCAGGATGGGTTTTATCTCCGAAAATAATAATCTGATACCCTTCTTTACTCATAGATTCAACAATTTGCTGGGGTTTGGTTACATAAGGACAGGTAGCATCTGTGATTTGTATGTCTTGACTCCTCAAATATTCCAAATCGGTTTTAGGGATACCGTGTGTCCTGATGATAACATTTTGACCATTGCTGATGGCTTGTGTATTTTCTTCAACTTTAACGCCAAACTTCAATTGAAGTCTTGAAATTTCTTTTGGATTATGGATTAAAGATCCCAATGTAACGCTATCTTTTGTTTTTTCTGCAATTTGGATGGCGCGTTTTACACCAAAGCAAAAGCCATAATTTTTGGCCATTTTTATTTTCATTGTATTTATCCTTAATCTAAATTTCGGACTTTTGTAATGTTTTTAAGAATATCTAAGAAATTTGGAAATGAAACATCAATACAATCTGAATTTTTTATCTGTCCGCCACATACGAGTGCAGCAATGGAAAAGCTCATTGCAATTCTGTGATCCCCAAAACTTTCTATAGAAGTATTTTTAAGCTCACCCCCATAAATAGCATAGCCATCTTCATATTCTTCGCAAATAATTCCCATTTTAGTCAGGTTGGAGATAACTGAATGGATTCTATCTGATTCTTTTACACGCAATTCTTTGGCATTCTTGACTTCGCTTTTTCCTTTTGCCATTGCCATTGCAACAGCAAGTGCGGGCAATTCATCAATGAGCCAAGAAATATTTTCGTTGATTGTCACAGCTTGGAGGGGTTTTTGTTCTACATAAATATCGCCAATAGTTTCATATTCTTCATTGGTGGTCTTGTATTCTATCTTTGTCCCCATTTTTTTAAGAATTTCAAAAGCTTCTATTCTAGTTGGGTTTAATAAAACATTTTTAAGTAATACTTTACTTTCTGGGATAATAGCAGCAGCAAGAGCAAAGAAAAAAGCGCTTGAGGGGTCGCAGGGAATATTGATGTCGATGGGAGCGAGAGGATGAGAAAGAGGTGTTATTTCAATCGAATTAGAGACGCTTGTAATGGTTGCACCCATTCCTTTGAGCATATTTTCAGTGTGGTCTCGGCTTAAAGCAGGTTCTGAGTAAGTCGATATATTTTCGCCCCCCAGTGCGGCTAAAATCATAGCACTTTTGACTTGGGCTGATGAAATAGGGCTTTTATAAGAAAAATGTTTTAGTTTTTTTCCTATGATTGTGATGGGAGCAAAGGAGTCTTGTTCTCTAGCATAGATTGCAGCTCCTATATTTTTTAAAGGTTCGATCACGCGTTTCATCGGACGTGCTTTGAGATATTTGTCTCCTGTAAGTACAAAATACCCTTTTTGAGCACTCAATAATCCCGTATAAAGACGAATTGCAGTCCCAGCATTCCCGCAATCTAATATATCTTGAGGTTCTTGCAAACCTTGAGATGGGGGAATGAATTTCATTGTATTGTGATTTTGATTCTCGACTTTTAAACCCAGTTGTTGTGCAATTTTTAAGGTATTAAGCGTATCTTCTGCCAAAAGGTAGTTTTGAATACGCGAAGGTTTAGCACAAAGCAGGCTTAAAATGGCGCATCGATGGGAAATGGATTTATCTGTGGCGATGTCACTGATTTCAATTTCAAATTTTTGAGCGGGGGCGATGCAGATTTCTCTCATTATGATTCCTTAAGCATTGCATTGAATTGATCTTTTAATATTTTTAAAACTTCTTCGACAACACAGGTTAAATCTTCTTCTGTAAGCGTATTTTGCATTGATTGGATAAACATTCGAATACTGAGGGCAATTTGATTTTTATTTGAATCGCTTTTGTAAAGATCTAAGGGATAAATATTTTTGAGGTTTAAAATATTGGCACTTAGGATTTTATTTTTTATTTTTGCAAAAGGAATTTCTTCATCTATGAGTATAGTAAGATCTCTAAAACTTAGGGGATATTTGGAAAATTCCTTAGCAATAATGTGTTTTTGCTCCAATGCATCTAGATCTATTTCGCAATAAAAACCCTCATAAATATCCATTTCTTTCTCAAGGATCGGGTTTAGTTTGCTTATAATGCCTATTTTTTCTCCATTGATACACATTGCTGCACTCTGAAAGGGATGAAGAGTTTTGTTTAAATCTTTTTGTGATAAGGGCGCGAGTTCAAAAGATCCGATAATATTTGATATCGTTTGGGCAAATTTGTAAAAATCCCATTGAGAACCTTTTGGATATGGGTAGATTTCATTTTCTTTGAGTCCATTGACCATAAAGGCAATTTTTGTTTTTTCTTGTCTGTTTTCATCATAAACGCTGCCCATTTCAAAGATTTTCATACTTTTATAACCGAAATTTTTATTCCTTTGGATGGAATCAAGCATTGCAGGTATCAAAGAAGTTCGCAAGGTGTTGAGTTCAGAAGTTATGGGATTTTTCAGATCAAGCGCATCTTTTAAAACCTGATAGCCAAGATCTTCAAGCCTTTCTTTTTGATAAAAAAGATAATGCATTGTTTCGATAAATCCCATTGCTAGAGCTCTAGAAGCTAGATTTCTTTGATTTTTATATTGCATATACCTGAGATTTGAATTTACTTTATCATTGGAATTATGTGGAATTGAAGGAATGTTTTCAATCCCATATATCCGTAAAAATTCTTCAGCAGCGTCTTGTTTTGTTTTAATATCGTGACGGTAACTCGGGGGGATAATGGTAAAAAAATTATCATCACAAGTTGCTTTGATAGTGAAGTTGAGATTTTTAAGGATTCTAGCTATTTCCTCTTTTTCAATAGATTTTCCAATGATGTTTGAAATCGCGCTAAAAGTAGTGTTGATAACCGTGTCTTCGTAGTTTTGTTTGATTTCTTGACTTCCTGAATAAATCAGGCATTTTGTAAAATCCGAAAATATTTTACACAGGCAATTGATACCTGTTTCAAGCTGGGGATTACTGCCTCTTGTAGTGCGATAAGTCAAAGATTTATTTTGTTTTATCGGATGTTTATGGAGTAGTTTTGAGATGACAACTGGATTGATATAGCTTGCTTCTATGATGATTGTTTTGGGAAATATGTTGAAATCTTGGTGGATTTGATTCCCAATGCCGATAATTGAGATTTTTTTATCTGTAAAAATACTTTCAAATCCATTTTCATCTTTTTTAATGGTTAAAGATATCTCTGTTTTCTTTGTTCGAGAAGTGATTTCAAGGTTGTCTATAGCGTAAGCATTTAAAATCACTCCTGTCATATAGGTACTGAATTCAATGAGATTTTGAATCGGATCTTCACTGAGGGTTCCATTTAGTGCCAAAGATAGTTGGATTTCAAGAGGAGTTTGTATTTGTTTGACCTCTATGACCTTATAGAGTAGTGAAGATTGAATTTTTCCTTCGGTAAAAACTTGCAATATACGCCCGACACCTAATGCGACACCTGAATCAATTTCTTTGCAATCATTGATGGGCAGATCAAGAATGCAGCTAATCTCTCTAGCAATTCCAAGTATGCATAGGCAATCCCCTCTGTTGGGAGTTAAGGAAATTTCAATGACTTTAGCATTAAATATCGGGTAGGTTCCAAGTTCGACTCCGAGTTCAAGCTTTCCAATACTGGCATCTAAAACCATAATCCCATCATTGATTTTGGGAAGTCCAAGTTCTGTACTTGAACAAATCATTCCAAAACTTTCTACTCCTCTGAGGTTTGTTTTAGCGATTGTGAGATTTCCACCTTTACCGTGAGGAAGTACGGCACCTTGCAGTGCAACCGGAACATATTGGTCTTTGGCGACATTTTTTGCTCCGCATACGATCTGAAGTACTTCAGTGCCGATATCAACTTGACAGACATTGAGTTTATCAGCATCAGGATGAGGTTTTTTGTCAATGATTTTTCCCACGACGATTTTTTGGGGCAAACTGATTTTTTTGCAAGACTCCACTTCTAATCCGATATTGCTTAAGTCGTCACAAAGCTTTTGAATATCGGTGTTGGATAGGTTGATAAATTTAGATAATAAATGGCTTGTAACTATCATTAAAATTGCTCCAATACTCTTAAATCTGTTTCAAAAAAGCTTCGCAAATCATTAACCCCGCAAGTCAGCATTGCAAGTCTTTCAATACCCATTCCAAAAGCGTAGCCGCTCACATTTTGATAACCGACTGCCTCAAATACGTATTCATCTACAACCCCACATCCAAGCACTTCAAGCCAACCAGTATCAGAACATACTCTACAACCTTTGCCTTTGCAAAATACGCAACTGATATCAGCTTCAGCGCTTGGTTCTGTAAAAGGGAAAAAGCTTGAGCGGAATCTGACTTTAACATCCCCGAATATATGTTTTAAAAAATCTTCTAGAGTATATTTTAAGTTTGCAAAACTTGCCTTGTTTCCATTATCTACAACAAGCCCTTCGACTTGATGAAACATTGGAGTATGGGTAAGGTCATAATCACGCCTAAAAGTCGGACCTGGACAAATCATTTTGATAGGAGGTGTTTGGGTTTGCATTGTGCGGATTTGGACAGGTGAAGTGTGGGTACGCAAGAGCATTGAGTCTTTGAAATAAAATGTATCTTGCATATCTCTTGCCGGATGGTATTCAGGGAGATTGAGCGCACTAAAATTATGAAAATCATCCTCCACTAAAGGTCCTATGCATAATTCATAGCCTAAATGCATAAAATAATCAATAATCCTATCTTTGGTGTAATTGATAGGGTGTCCAAAGCTTCTGTGGTTTTGAGATTGAAACAAGCTGACATCAATCTTTTCTTTTTGGAGAGAATTTTCAAGTTCGCGTGTTTGTAATTCTGTTTTTTTGAGGTAATAAAGGGACTCAAATTTTTGCTTGACCTCATTAATCTCTTGAGCAAAATTTTTTTTATCTTGACCTTCAAGAGATTTTAATTCGGAAAATTTTTGTGTGATAATGCCTTTTTTACCTAGTGCTTTCAAGCGAATTGCTTCAAGTTCTTGAGAGGTTTGAGCGTTTTGTAATTCTTGTATTAGCGTATTCAAGATGCGTTCCTAAAGTTTTATTTTTCTAAAGATTATAGAGTGTATGAGATTTTAATCAAATTAATTTTAAAAAAAACACAAAATCGACAGACTAGAAAGAATCCATCAAAAACCTGATGACAGAGTCGCCTTACCTTGTTTGTTCATCAAAAGACAGCAATAAAACCATCTTACTAGAGCAACACAGCATTTGATACAAATGCAAATTTACATCTATCAGACAAGCAAATTTTATCTAAAAACAATGAATGCAGCAATGATAATTAAATCTGTGAGTCCAATCTATGCACCAAAAAAATCAAACAATAGCAATAATAATAATGGGAGCATAGAATAAAAATATTAAAATCTATTGCAAATCAATTACTATGTTACATATTGTTACATAATTAATATTGCTATTAAAATCAGATGGCTTGAGTCTATTTTTAAATCTCTATAACAGCCTATATAAAATACTTACAAGCAAAATATATATTTTTTAAAACAATAGATTTTTTTGATTTTTAATCCTGTTTGAATTGTATCAATGCTCTAAATTTGTAAATTTCTATCAATTGTTATTTTTATATTTTTATCCCCTTAAACTACTATCATTACGTAGTTTCAATAAAAAACATACCATTTTTAAAATAAAAAATGTCCCTTTTTTAAGATTTTGATTTCCATTAACATTCCCCCATCAAATCAAAAATTCATTATTTGAATGAACTTACTTTGGTTTGAAATCACCAAAATTTCAGGAGTCAATGATGAATCCATCAAATTTATCA